>JBKJKS010000542.1:0-11553 GCA_046597295.1 Saprospiraceae bacterium | reverse complement strand
GCCAAAAAAAGTCCCGCCGACGCCGGCGGCGCAGTTCGCGCTCCACATTGGGCCACACGAAAGCCGGGGGCGGCACTTCAGCGCCCTGCAGGTGCTCGCGAAACAGTCGGTCGATGTTATTTGGTACTGCCATTAGGTACGGTCTTGGTCGTCATGGGGGCGACTACTGTTATCATTTAAACACTGGAGGTCAAGTTTCCCAGGTTCGTTTTTTGCAGGATGGTCAACTGATCAGCCAGCCAGCGGCGGGCTTTGGTCAATTGGGAGCGCGACGTACTTTCCTGAATCTCCAGCAACTCCGCCGCTTCCGCGTGGGAGTACCCTTCGATCGCCACTAGGTTAAATACTGCCCGGTATCCGTCCGGCAGTTTGGCAATCAGCCGCCAGAGTTCCGCTTCCGAGAGCAGGGCCAGGGCCTCCGGGTCGACCGGCGCTTCCGGCAGGTGCTCATAACCCGACTGCTCCAGGTCGAAACGTTGCCGCTGGTAACTGCGCAACGCCGTGTGGATCATGATCCGCCGTACCCAGCCTTCGAACGAGCCCTGAAACTGAAACTGTCCCAGTTTGGTAAATACCTTGACAAAACCCTCCTGCAAAATGTCGGCCGCATCGGCCTGGCTGCGGGCATAGCGCAGACAGACCGCGTACATTTTGCCGGCAAAACGCTCGTACAAAAGTCGCTGACTCTGCGCCGATCCACGCAGACAACCCCGGATAATATCATTTTCGCTCAACGGATGGGATCAGGATGTTATTACAGGCCGGTTCGGGGCTGGAGGGTAAGCCGAAGGTACGCGCTTTGGAAGATACTGTTGTAGAAAAAATCGCTGCCCGGCGTACGAAAACAGGTGGCCATTTTTGTTTTGATCCTCCCCTGCAACTGGCGCAAATGCGCTGCAAGACCTACAGGGTGCCTTATCTTGCCAGCATATTTTCCACCTGTTACTGTAGCAGCCATGCACTCCGTCGACACCCTGCACATTGCGTTCAATCCGCAGCAAATGATCATCCTGAACCTGGCCATGGCCTTCCTGATGTTTAGTGTGGCGCTGGATGTAAGGTTCGGTGATTTTCGTAAGGTCGTGGATTTTCCCCGGTCGGTTTTGACAGGCCTGGTAGCGCAATACCTGCTGTTCCCCCTGCTCACCCTGGCCATCATCGCCGTTTTCCGGCCGCCGGTGAGCGTAGCGATGGGTATGGTGCTGGTAAGTATGTGCCCGTCGGGCAACATGACCAATTTCCTGGTGCATTTTGCCCGGGCCAACGTGGCCCTGTCGGTCACCCTGAATGCCATTATTATTCTATCCGCCTCCGTGATCACGCCGGGCGGATTCCTGTTCTGGTCGCAGTTCATCCCCGCATCAGCAGCACTGCGCAAATCCTTCGAGCTGGGCTTCGGGGATATGGCGCTGATCATTGTACAGTTGATCGTGTTGCCGCTGGTCGCGGGCATGGTGCTGAACGCCCGCTTTCCCGCCTTCATCGCCCGCATCCGGCCCTGGGTGCAACGGCTGTCGCTGCTGCTCTTCTTCACGATACTGGCCCTGGCCATCCTGGGTAATTTGCAAAACATGGCCGAATATCTGGGTTTCGTCTTCGTACTGGTGGCCGTGCACAACCTGGCCGGCATCAGCGCGGGCTACGGCCTGGGCCGGCTGGCGCGGCTGCCCCCCCTGGGCTGCCGCACCCTGGCCTTCGAATCGGGGGTGCACAACACCGCACTGGGCCTGCTGCTCATTTTCAAATTTTTCAATGGCCTGGGCGGCATGGCGCTTATCGCCGCCTGGTGGGGCATTTGGGACCTGGTGACGGGGATGGCGCTGGCCTACTGGTGGCGAAGACGTACCGCCAGTTTCAGCCCACGACTTTAGTCGTGGGATAAAGCGAATGGTGAAGCCGAACCGATTTATCGGTTTTGCCCTCCCGGCACCAGCAAGAAAACCGATAAATCGGTTCGTATTGCCAGATGCCGGCATTACCCACGACTAAAGTCGTGGGTTTATACCACTTTAATGAACTACCCACCGAGGCGGGCGGTACCGTAGGCAGCCAGATGCCGGGCAATGTATTTGCCAATAATATCGAATTCGATATTGACGGTCTGGCCGGCCACGAGGCTGTGGAAATTAGTATGCTCCCAGGTGTAGGGAATAATGGCCACGCGGAACAGATCGTCCTGCGGTTCCACCACGGTGAGGCTCACCCCGTTCAGACAGACCGAACCCTTCGGCACCAGCAGATGCTCCGGGTCGGGCGCGTAGCGGAAAGTAAATCGCCAGCTGCCGCCGGTTTCCAGTACTTCCAGGCAGGTGGCCACCGCATCCACGTGGCCCTGCACGATGTGCCCGTCCAGGCGCCCGCCCATGGGCAGGCAGCGCTCCAGGTTGACCAGGCTGCCGGGCAGCCAGTCGCCGAGGTTGCTGCGCAGCAGGGTCTCCTCCACGGCCGTTACGGTATGGGTGCCGGGACCCAGTCCAACCACCGTGAGGCAGACGCCGTTGTGGCTGAGACTCTGGTCAATTTTCAACTCCCCGGAGAGGCTGCTCTCGACGGTGAAATGCCGGTTGGAAAGTTCTTTTTCCACTTTGCGCACGGTGCCGAGGGATTCGATGATGCCGGTAAACATGATGGCTAGTTAAGGATGTGGCAGTGGTTACAGATGATTCGAAGCAGCGGAAACGGATCCGCCTGGAAAGGGTTGACTACGCAGGGCGCCCGGCATTCCTTTTCCTGACGAAATGCTTACGCACTTTTCCTTTTCGTTCTCAAAACAACTTTTACTTTTGCCTTGTTTGGATTTTATCTAAATCAAAATTGCGTACCGTCGCTTACCTCGTCCCGTCTATTATGCAACGCCGTTTTCGTACCATCCTGGATTTGAAACTGCACGAAAGTGCCCTCACCATTGCCTTTTCCAACCCCGAACTGGCCTGCAAACTTACTTCGATGGGCCTGTTACCCGGCACCCGCATCGAAATGGTGCGTCATGCACCTTTCGGATCGGCTTACTACATCAAAGTAGACGGTATCCGCATGGCACTGCGGGAAGAAGAAGCAAGGAGCATTCTCCTGGAAATATGAGTGATGTAGTGCTCGGATTCCGCAAAATTGCCCTGGTCGGCAACCCGAACAGCGGCAAATCCACGGTGTTCAACCAATTGACCGGTTTGCGGCAAAAGACGGGCAACTTTCCCGGCGTCACCGTGGATGTCAAAGAAGGCCGGCTGCGTTTTGCCAACGGCGAAGAGGCCAAGCTGATCGATTTTCCGGGTACGTACAGCCTGTACCCCACTTCCTCGGATGAAAAGATGGTCGCGCAGGTCCTGGCCGACCCCAGCAGCGAATTTTTTCCGGATGCCCTGGTCTACGTGGCCGACCTCACTAAACTGGAAAAGCACCTGCTGCTGTTCACCCAGCTCCTCGACCTGAACCTGCCGATGATCCTGGCCCTCAACATGTCCGATGCGGCGGCGGCACTGGGCATCAAGGTCAACACCGCCCGCTTGTCCGAACGGCTGGGCGTGCCGGTGATCGAGATCAGCGGGCGCACCGGCGACAATATGCAGCGGCTGCTGGGCGAGATCGAGAAACTAGGCCGGCACCACAGCGACTTGCGTAAGCCGTACTACCCTTTCTCAGACCTGGAGAAGCAGCTCACCGAGGCCGTACGCCTCAACCTGGGCGTGGAAAGTCCCTACCGGGCCCTGCAACTGGCCCACCACCACACCTGGCTGCCCTTTCTGACCAAGACCGAGCGCGGCACCCTGGCGGCCATTGTGCAGACCAAAAATTTCCAGTCCCTGCGCTCCCAGGTGGATGAAACGCTGGACCGCTACGACCTTTTTCTGCCGATCGTGCAGGAGGCGGTCTATCAGCCGCCAGCTTTCCCCAGTACCCCTACCGACAAGCTGGACGCCGTGCTGACCCACCGCCGCTGGGGGCCGGTCATTTTCATCGGCATTATGCTGCTGATCTTCCAGGCCATTTTCGACTGGAGCCAGTACCCGATGGATGCCATCGAGTCCGGTTTTGGCAGCCTGAATGACTGGCTGAAATTGCACCTGCCCACTGCCTGGTACACCGACTTGCTCACCGACGGCGTACTAACGGGCTTGAGTGGCATCCTCGTTTTCGTACCGCAGATCGCTTTGCTGTTTCTACTGATTACCATTTTGGAAGAAGTCGGGTACATGGCGCGGGTCGTTTTTATGTTTGACAAAACCATGCGGCGCTTCGGTATGAATGGCCGCAGCGTGGTCTCGCTCATCAGCGGAGGCGCCTGTGCGGTGCCGGCTATCATGACCAGCCGCACCATCGGCAACTGGCAGGAGCGCCTGATCACCATCATGGTCACGCCGTTCATCAGTTGCAGCGCCCGTATTCCGGTCTACCTGGTGCTGATCGGCCTGGCCGTGCCCAACGTAAAAGTAGCGGGCATTTTCGGGGCACAGTCGCTGGTGTTTGCAGGCATGTATGCCCTGGGGGTGGTAGCCGCCTTTCTGTCCGGCTGGGCGATGAAAAAATGGCTGCGCCGCCGCGAGCCCTCCTACCTGGCCATCGAACTCCCGGTCTACCGGCTGCCGCAGTGGCGCAATGTGTTGCTCACCGTTTGGGAAAAAGTACGGGCCTTTATCACCGGCGCCGGCAAGATCATCATCTGGGTGTCGGTGGGCTTATGGGCGCTGTCGAGTTTCGGCCCCGGCGATGCGATGCAACGCGCCGAAGCCTCGGTCGTACAGCTGGCGGGACAAAGCGATGATGCCACCGCCGATCTGGTGGCCCAGCGGCGCCTGGAAGCGTCCTATGCCGGTCAATTGGGCAAATTCGTGGAACCCGCTTTTCGGCCGCTGGGCTACGACTGGAAAATCAGTATTGCCCTGCTGACCTCCTTTGCTGCCCGGGAAGTGTTCACCGGCACCCTGGCGGTGCTCTACAATCTGGGTTCCGCCGAGAGCGACATCAATAACCGGGAAGAAAATGAGGCGAAGACCACCCTGCGCACGGAAATGCGCAAGGAAACCTATGCCGACGACCCCGGACGATCCGTGTACACCCTGGCCACCGCCCTGTCGCTGCTGGTTTTTTACGCCCTGGCCATGCAGTGTTTCAGTACCCTGGCCGTGGTCCGCCGCGAAACGGGCAGCTGGAAATGGGCCATCTTCCAGTTCTTCTTCATGAGCGGACTGGCTTATTTATGCGCCTGGCTGGTATTCGAGCTGTTCTCCTGAGCCTTTATTCGTTCGCCCGCCACACCGAGCAGTTTTTCCGGCCGTTTAGTCCGGAGCGTTTACTTTTGCCGGGCTTTTGTGTGCTTGTCTGTCTCAACAGCCGCCACATACTCCACATTTTCAACTGACTGTGCTCAATGATCCGTGCAGAAAACATTACCAAGACATTTGGTGAACAGGAGGTGCTGCAAGGCATTACGTTCGACTTCGAGGCTGGCAAAAATAACCTCATCATCGGGCGTTCGGGAGCGGGCAAAACAGTACTGCTGAAGATTTTGGTGGGGCTGCAAACCCCCACCAGCGGTACGGTCTGGTACGACGATGTCGATTTTACCAGCCTGGATAAAGAAGGTATGCGCGCCATCCGGATGAAAATCGGCATGCTGTTCCAGGGCTCGGCGCTGTTCGATTCGCTCACGGTGGAGCAGAACATCCGCTTTCCGCTCGATATGTTCACCACGATGAACCTCAAGCAAAAAGTGGAGCGGGTAAACTACTGTTTGGAGCGGGTGAACCTGGCCGACACCAACGCCAAATTCCCCAATGAACTCTCCGGCGGGATGCAGAAACGCGTCGGCATCGCCCGGGCTATTGTCCTGGAACCCAAGTACTTATTCTGCGACGAACCCAATTCCGGTCTCGACCCGAAGACCTCCATTCTGATCGACGAACTCATCAGCAGCATCACCGAGGAGCAAAATATTACGACCATTATCAATACGCACGATATGAACTCGGTGATGGAAAGCGGCGATAACATCTGCTTCCTGCACGAAGGCCAACTCGAATGGAGCGGCTCGAAGGCGGAAGTGCTGGACAGCGATAATGAGAACCTGCAAAGCTTTATTTTCGCTTCGCCCTTTCTGCAACGGCTGCGTAAAGCGGCAGTGGGGAAAGGGGTTTTTAAAGGCTAACCTCAACGATTGGCTGACATGCACGGACGCCGGCTTTACCTGGCCATATTCACTGGCCTGCTTTTTCTGATGCACTGCCAAAAGCCCGCCTTACCGACGCTGTTCAGCGCGCTCACTCCCTCCGCGACCGGTATAGATTTTGCGAATACCCTGCCCGACCAGTCGCCGGACGGGATGAATATCATCCAGTACCTCTATTATTACAATGGCGGGGGCGTGGCGGGGGGCGATGTAAACAACGACGGCCGGCCAGACCTCTACTTTACGTCGAATACCGGCCAAAATAAACTCTACCTCAACCGAGGCGACTGCCGGTTCGACGACATCACTGCGGCGGCCGGCGTGGGCGGCAGCGGCAGCTGGAAAACCGGGGTGACCATCGCGGACGTGAACGGCGACGGCTGGCTCGATATCTACGTGTGCCAGGTCGGCGATTACAAACAATTCAAAGGCAAAAATCAGCTGTTCCTCAACAACGGCGCTGCAGCGGGCGGTACCACCTTCACCGAACGGGCCGCCGAGTACGGCCTTGACTTGGTGGCCTTTTGTACCCAGGCGGCCTTTTTCGACTACGATCTCGATGGCGACTTGGACTGCTTTATCCTCTGCCACAGCGTGCATTCATCCGCCAGCTACCGGGATACGGCGCGGACCCGCATCTATGATCCCCGCGCCTCCGACCGGCTGTACCGCAATGAAGATGGTCACTTTAACTTACAACAAAACAGCGGCCTGCGCGACGGCTTGTCGGGCTACGGACTGGGACTCGCCATAGGCGATCTGAACGACGATGGCTATCCGGATGTGTACGTCGCCAACGACTTTCACGAGAACGATTATTTGTACTATAATGTTGACGGCCAACGATTTATAGAAGACATTACCGGCAGCACGGGCCATACGTCCAATTTCTCGATGGGTTGCGATCTGGCTGATTTCAACAACGACGCCCGAGCGGACCTCATCACGCTGGACATGAAACCGGAGGACGAAGCGACGCTGAAGGCCAGTCAGCCCACTGACGCTTATGAGGTGTACACCTACAAACACGGGCTGGGCTACCACTGGCAATTCCCGCGGAACAACCTGCAACTCAACCGGGGTGCGCCGCCCCAAAGCCCCCCCCCGCCCCCCGAAAAGGGGGGGGCTGCGCTCACTCCGCCGAAAAACTCTCCTCCTGCTTCCATGGAGAGACCTGCTGTGGCGAAGCGGGATGTACTCCCCCCTGTACGGGGGGCAGGGGGGGCTAAAGGGCGCGTTGTCTTTTCCGAAATCGGCCAGCTCGCCGGCGTGGCGGCCACGGATTGGAGCTGGAGCGCCCTGTTCGCCGATCTTGATCTGGATGGCTGGAAGGACCTGTACATCACCAATGGCATCGTGCGGCGACCGAACGACATGGACTACCTAAAGTTCATTTCTTCCGCCGAGGTGCAGCGGCAGGCCACCGATCTGCAGCTGATCGAAAAAATGCCCTCGGGCGTCACGGCGAATTACGCCTACCGCAACCGGCAGGACCTGACCTTCGAAGACGCCTCCCAAAAATGGGGCCTCGATCAGCGCGGCTGCTCCAACGGCGCCGTGTACGTGGATCTGGACAGTGACGGCGACCTGGATCTGGTCAGCAATAACCTGAACGCGCCGGCTTCGATTTTACGGAACAACTCGACGGCGGCCAATTGGCTGAAGATCAAACTGAAAGGTGCCGGTAAAAACCCTTTCGGTCTGGGCGCTTCGGTAAAGTTGTGGACGAACGGTCAGGTACAATACTATGAAAACCAGTGCGTACGTGGTTTTCAATCCTCCGTGGAACCCATCCTGACCATCGGGCTGGGCACAGCAGTGCAGGCCGATTCGCTGCAGGTCACCTGGCCGGGTGGGCAGCAGCAGACGCTTTACCGGGTGGCCGGACGACAGACGATTGTCCTGGAGCAATCGGCTGCGCACCTTCCCCCCATAACCGTGACCGCACCGCTTGCCTGGACTACCCGAACGGTGGCCGCCGCCGCACCGGCCCGGCCGGACGACCTCCTGACCCAAAAACTTTTGCCCTGGTCTATGTATACCCAAGGCCCGGTGGGTGCCGTGGGGCAGGTTGGTACTTATGGGCGAGCCGGTTATGTAATCGGGAAGCAACGCTATGTCGCGGATAATTCCGGCGCCTTGTTGGCCACCGCGCTGCCACCGCTGGCCGGCAACATCAGCAGCTGCACGATATTTGATGCCGATGGCGATGCAGACTTCGATCTTTACCTGGGGACCGGTAATAGTGGAGATACCATGCTCCATGACTATGTGTTGCGCAATGATGGGAAAGGGAATTTTGAAATAATGTCCCATCCCCTGCCCCCCATGCGGGAACATACCGCCTGCGCCCGCCACTCCGATTTTGACAACGACGGCGATATGGATCTGTTCATTGGCGCCCGGGCAGTCGATGGCGCTTACGGATTGTCCCCCCATTCCTATTTGCTGAAAAATGACGGACAGGGTCGTTTCACCGATGCCAGTGACCTGCTGCCGGATAACGGGGTACTCGGGATGGTCACGGACGCGCAATGGATCGATGTCGATGGCGATCGGCGGCGCGACCTGATCGTCGTGGGTGAATGGATGGCCGTGACCATGCTACGCAACACCGGCACCGGTTTTGAAAAAACCCAAATTCCGGCTTCTTCCGGACTATGGAACAGATTGACGGTGGCTGACCTGGATAATGACGGCGATTCGGACCTGCTGGCCGGCAACCTGGGCCTGAATTCCATCCTCCGGGCCAGCCCGGCCGAGCCGCTCGGCCTGTGGGTCAAGGATTTCGATAACAACGGTTCTTTCGACCCGATTTTGACGCACTACCGCCAGGGGCGAAATTACATTTTTGCAGATAAAGATCTGTTATTCAGTCAGTTGCCGATGCTGCGGAAACAGTACGTGGACTACCGGAAATTTTCGCAGAGCACTTTTGAAGACGTGTTTCCGGAAAAGATGCGGGCGCAAGCCATTCATCGGGAAGTACAAATGTTGTCCAGTTGCTGGATCGAGAACCGCGGTCAGCACCAGTGGGTGCTGCACCCTTTGCCGATGATCGCCCAGTGCAGCCCGGTCTTCGCCTTCCTGCCCGGCGACTTCAACGGCGATGGCAAGACGGACGTCCTGCTGGGCGGAAATTTCTACGAAGTGCAGCCCGCCATCGGCCGCTTCGACGCCTCGGTCGGTACCTTGCTGCTCGGCGACGGGCAGGGTCAATTTTACCCGGCTGATCCCGCTGCCTCCGGCTTCTGGCTGGACGGACCGGTGCGCGATCTGCAATTTTTACAGCGGATCGGCCTGCCCCGGTCCGTACTGGTCACGCGCGGTGGCGGGGGGGTGCAAATCATTACCGAAAATCTCCCGGAACAGGATTAGGTGTGGCATGGAATACGGGAAAAAAAATTTCAGAAATTTTTTTTCCCGTATTCCATGCCACACCTATAACCGACCCGCAGCAAAGACGCTATATTTCGACCATTCTATTCATCCGTCACCCCGTCGCTATGGAAACTCCCCGTGCTATTACCACTTGGGCCGAAGCGGATCGCCCGCGTGAAAAAATGCTGTTGAAAGGCCGGCATGCCCTCAGCGATGCCGAATTGCTGGCCGTGCTGCTGGGCTCGGGTTCGGTAGGCCAAAGTGCGGTGGCCCTGGCCCAGGAAATCCTGCGCACCGTGGACAATAACCTGCATGAGCTGGGCAAGCGCTCGCTGCCGGATTTGCAACGCTTCAAAGGCGTGGGCGAAGCCAAAGCCATCACGATCGCCGCAGCGCTGGAGCTGGGTCGTCGTCGCCAACTCTCCGACCTGCGCGAGCGGCCGCGAATCACGGCCAGCCGCGACGCTTACAACGCCATCGCGCCGCTGCTGAGCGACCTGCACCACGAGGAATTCTGGCTGTTGCTGCTGAACAAAGCCAACGAAGTGTTTGCCCGCGAACGCCTGAGCACCGGCGGCATGGCCGGCACGGTCGTGGATGTGAAAATGGTTTACAAAACCGCCCTCGATGCCCGCGCGGCCGGCATCATCGCCGTGCATAACCACCCCTCGGGCAGCCTCCAGCCCAGTCAGGCCGACCTGGACCTGACCAAACGGCTGCGCAAAGCCGGAGAAGTACTGGACCTCACCCTGCTCGATCACCTGATTGTGTCGGAGCGGGGATTCTACAGTTTTGCCGACGAAGGCCTGCTGTAAAAGCCTGGCTTGCCACCGCCGGTTTCTGCACGCTTTTGCCATCCTTTGCGATAATTTCTTGTCCTTGCAGAATCAACCGGCTGACTATTTCAGCGGTCGGAACCTCTATCTTTTCACTGAAATCACTGCTTATGCCGCTATTCTACATCCTGTTATTTTTTTGCTTGTTCATCATCGCCTCCTGTGGCCCCGGATCGTCCTGCCGGGAGCTGACGGGTCACTGGACCACCCACGAAGGGCAGGACCTGATATTTGCGCCGGATGGCAGCGCCCTGTGGCTGACCAAATTCGGCAGCCAGTACGACACCGTGCGTATGCGTTTCAAATTCGATTGCGCGGCCCGTCCCCGCACGCTCGATTTGTCGGATTTCCGGAATGGGCCGCACAGCGGGAAAATGCTGTTCGGCATTTTTGACTGGAGCAGCGATAGTTCGTTCCGTTTTCGGTACGAGGTGGGTGCCCGGCCGGAAGACCGGCCCCAGGTCTTTGATGTGGAACAAACCCAGAAATTCACGGCGGTTCCACAGTGAGCACAGCACGTCCGCTCATTCCTGCTCAGATGGTGCAACGTTTAAGTTTTTGGTAATCAGTAACTTATCTGCTACCAGGCGCAGCCGCCGGAAGGGCTTGCAAAATTACCCGCTGTCCGGAAACGCAAACCGGCTACTTTTGCACTCTGCTTGCCGGATGGCTGTACCGCTGTCTCCACCCTAAATTTTGCACTTTGACGAAGCGTATTATTTTCTTTTTTGCGGTCCTGCTGTTTGCGGCAGGCCTGTATGTTTCCTGTAAAAACGACCCTGCACCGGTGACGGCGCAGGCCGCCGAACCCGGTGATCCGCAACTGGCTACGATCAATGCTCTGCTCGGGAAAGACCCGGACAACGATTCGCTGCTCTATCGTCGGGCCGCGCTGTATTACGATCAGCAAGGCTACGACGAGGCCCTTGCGGATGTGTCCAGGGCGCTGCAACTTGACTCCCTGCAACCGCAGTACTACCACCTGCTGGCGGATGTGCTGCTCGATTATGGCCGGCCCAACGACTCCCGGAAAGCCATCGTCGTCCTCCAGCGCGCATCGGAAAAATTTCCCGAACGCCTGTCGACCTGGCTAAAACTGAGCGAGTTCCAGCTCATCGTCAAACAACATGCCGATGCCCTGGCCTCTCTCAACCAGGTGCTGCAGCGCAATCC
>JBKJKS010000438.1:0-7331 GCA_046597295.1 Saprospiraceae bacterium | reverse complement strand
TGCAACTAAAGCCCGTCGGCGTGATGGCGGCGACCACCGCTGCCATCACGCCGACGGGCTTTAGTTGCACTACGCTGGGCGGTACGCTTCAGGCTTCGGGCAGCGGCGGTACGGCGCCCTACACCTATGCGTGGACCGGTGGGGCCAGCTCGGCCGGTATTCAGGCGAACACCGCTGGTGCCTACTTCGTGACGGTCACGGATGCCAAAGGCTGTATCGACGTGGAGAGTTACTTCGTGCATCCGCCCTTGTCCCTGACCATCGAAGTGGAAAATATCCCCTGCTTCATGTTCTGTGACGGGGTTGCCAAGGCGATTGTCACCGGGGGCGTTTCTCCCTACACTTATATCTGGAACACCGGCGCCACCACGCAGCAGATCGTAGCCCTGCCGCCGGGCTTTTATTCCGTAACAGTCACCGATGCGGCCGGCTGTACCGCGGTTGAAAGTGCCCAAATCTACGAGCCGCCTGCCATTACCATTGCATTCACGACGGTTACGCCCGCCTGCGGTGGCGCTACCGGCAGCGTGACCGCCCAGGCCGGAGGCGGCACCGCTCCGTACACCTATTTGTGGAACTATAACAACGTCGTCGGCCCGACCCTGTCCAATGTCCCGGCTGGCACTTACTACGTGCAGGTGACCGATGGCAACGGCTGCCAGAAAAGCATGCCCGTGGAAATTCCGCCGGGCCTGGGCTTGAACGTCTCGCTGTCCATCCAGAAAGCCAGTTGCCAGGGGGTGAACGACGGGATCGTAACGGCGCTGGTGACGCCGGCTACCGGTACCTATTCCTACCAGTGGAATATTCAGAATGCCAACACCGCTTCGCTGAACGGCGTGGCGGCAGGCACCAACGTCTGCGTCACGGTGACCGACGTCAATACCGGCTGCCAGGGCGTCGCCTGCGATCTTGTGGGCACCCACTCGGTCATCAGTTTGCAGGTCACCGATACGGACGTCAACTGCCTGGGCGATCTGACCGGTACGGCCACGGCCCTGGCTTCCAACGGCACCGGACCTTATACCTACGTGTGGACTTACCCGAACAGCAGCACGACGACTGACCCCTCTATTTCCGGCCTGGGCACCGGTGCTTACTCCATTCAAGCCACCGACAGCCAGGGTTGTACGGCAGTCGGCGTGGCCGACGTGGGCGTCATTTCCAGCCTGAAGGCCGCCTACCAGCTCTCCGTCGTCGAATGCGAAGGCGACTCCATCAAAGTGCAGTTCACCGATCAATCCACCGACGGGGGCAGCACCATCGTCGGTTGGAGCTGGAACATCGTCTGGGGCAGCGGCAGCGTGCAGTCGAATCTGCAGAACCCGCCGGTCGTCAACCTGCCGGCCAATGAAACCGGTACCGCGCAACTCACCGTTACTTCGGCGGCGGGCTGTACGGCCTTCGCTTCCGCACCTTTCACGGTGGATTCGATCGCCAGCGTCTTCGTCGACGTCGATTCGCCGGCATTTAACTGCGACGGCTCTCCCGTGCGCATCAACGTGACCGGCGATCCCAGCTATACTTACACCTGGTTTCCGATGACCGGATTGACCTTCGATCCGGGTCCGCAGAGCGTGATCGCCAACCCCGCCCAGACCCAGATTTATACGCTGGTAGCCGGCAACGGCAGCTGCATGGATACGGTGCAGGTCGAAGTGATCCGCCAGACGCCGTTGGCCCTGAGCATTGCCGCCGACAGCGTGATCGCCTGCGCAGCCACCACGGCGCTGACGGCGACGGTAAACGTCAATGCCCTCGTGCAATGGTTCAATCCAAGTGGCGCCCTGATTGGCTCGGGCACCACGATTACCGTACCGGCCACGCTCGTACCTACGGAGTACAAAGTCGTGGCCACCGATGCGCTCGGCTGCACGCAGACCGACAGTGTCACCGTGACCGGCAAAATAGTCAGCTTTGCGCTCAACGTACCGGCAGAGGTCTTCGACTGCGATAACAACGCCATTCCCATCATGGTCACCGGCGCCCCGGCCTTTACCTATGTCTGGTCGCCAACCACGGGCCTGACCTTCCTGGACCCGCCCAACGTGGTGGCCAACCCATCCGTAACCACGACCTACACCCTCATCGGGACCAACGGGTTTTGTGCCGATACGGCCCAGGTGAAGGTGATTCGGGTCGTGCCCATCGATCTGATGTTGCAGGATACGGCCGGGCTTTCCTGCCAGGAAAACCAGGAACTGGTAGTAACCATCAATGCCAATTCCAACGCGACCGTAGTGTGGCAGCCGGGTAATATAACCGGCTTGAAAATTACGGTGCCGGTGAGCGCCGTGCCAGTGGTCTACACCGCCATTGCCACCGACGCTAATGGCTGTACCCAATCGGTCACTGCGACCGTCTCGGGTCACCCTGCCAGCGTGCAGATCGTGCCCAACACCCCGACGTCCGTCTGTGAGAACGTACCGGTTTCCCTAACCGCCGTCAATCAGAATCCGACCGATGTGCTAACCTACCACTGGACCTCGGTGCCGGGCATGGTCATCAATCCGTCCAATGAACCTACCGTAACCGTGACCGGTGTAGCGGGCAGCTACGTGATCACGGTGGAAGCCGTGAACCAGTTCGGCTGCCGCGATTCCGAGCAAATACCGGTGAGCTTTTTGCCGGGCGCTTCCCTGGCCGGCCAAATCAGTGTCCGGAACTGTGGCGGCCTGACTGTCGATTTCCAGAACCTGGGCACTACCCCCGGCACCTGGAATTTCGGCGATGGCACGCCCATCAGTATAGAGAACGATCCGACCCATACCTACGCGACTCCCGGAGCCTACACGGCTGTTTTCAGCCCGACCAATGCGGAATGCATCGCACCCTTCGACACGGTAGTGCAGATCCAAATGGACCCCTTTGTAGTGCCCGTCATCGCTTCCAACCTGGTCAATTGCACGAATGTGGCGGTGTATAACTTCACTGGGCAGCCGGCCAACGGTACTTACCTATGGAATGTCGGTGGCCAGACTTCCACCGAACAGAACCCAACCTTTACCTTCAACCAGGCCGGCCCGATCACCGCCCAACTGACGGTGACCGACGCCAGCGGCTGTACCGGTACGACTACGCTGCCGCTGAACGTGGACCTCATTGCCGACCAGATCGGCAATGACACGACGGTCTGCCTGGGCGCAGCGGTGCAACTGAACCCGACCTTCAACACGGCCTACACCTACGTGTGGACCGCTACCCCGGCCGATGCGACCCTCGATCCGACCAATCCGAACCCCACGGTCATGCCCGGCGGACCGACGACCTACACGGTGAATATTTCTAACGGCACTTGTAGCGTCCAGTATACAGCCACTATCGATGCTACGTTGACTGCCATACTGGATGCCGGCCCGAACCTGGTGGTCTGCAGTGACGATCCGGTCACGCTGGCCGTGGTCAATCCGGTTGGGAATAACTACCAGTGGTCGCAATCGCCAACCTTCAACACCATCCTAGCCGAAGGTAGCACCATCCAGATCACACCCGAGAAGAACGGCGTATACTACGTGCGCTCCGAAGCCAACGGTTGTGCGAGCCTGGGCTCGGTGATGGTGGACAATGCCGAAGTAACGGTGGATGCGCAGCCCTTGAATCGCAACCTCTGCCTCGGCGACGAGACCCAGCTGACCATCACCAACCTGGATGCGGATGACCAATTACAGTACATGTGGTCGTCCGGGCTTAATCCGGTGTTCAACCCGACCGTAAGCCCGACCAGCGCAACAAGCTATACGGTAACCGTCACCAACGTGAGCAACCAGGTCGGTTGTGCGGACACCATCACCTTCAACGTGGGCGTGACCGCTCTGGCCGTGACCGCCGAAGTGACCGGCAAGGACACGCTCTGCCCCGGCCAGTCGACGACCCTGCAGGCTACGGCCGTAGGTACTGGCACGGTCTTCACCTACGCCTGGACGCCGGCCATTACGCTGAGCGGCGCCAACACCGCCAATCCGACCGCCTATCCGCAGGCCGAAACGGTGTATACCGTCACCGCCACCGCCGACGGGCTGTGCCCGCAGACGGCCTCCGTCACGGTGTACTTCATGGGCGACCAGTGTATCGAACCTTACATCTTCGTGCCCAACACTTTTACCCCCAACGGCGACGAGAGTAACGACCGGTTCATCGTGCGCGGCCTGAATATTAAGGAGTTGTACATGGTGGTCTGGGACCGCTGGGGCGAAAAGGTCTTCGAAACCTCCGATACCCAGGACCTGGGTTGGGACGGCACCTACCTGGGCACCTCCCTCACGCCGGATGCGTATGCGTGGTACATCAAGGCGACCTGTGGGAATGGCGCGCTGTACGAGAAGAAGGGGAACGTGACATTGTTGAAGTAAGCATCTCCGAGCAATATTAGAACCCCCGCTGGTGTCTGGAAGGATGTTGGCGGGGGTTTGTTTTTAGGGCGACTGGGTAATTCAGATATTCGAAAAAATTTGTCTCGTCCTAAAATAACTTTACAAGCTGTGATGTAATGATCGGTGTTTACAACAGGTACCAAAGCAGATATAAGACGAAAAAAATCTAAAATGGCAGACAGCAATACATCTGAACCAACCAACCAGCATAACGCCAAATGAAAAAGAAACTAAAAGTAAACGACGTCTTAGCTACCGGCCGGAAAATGGTCATTTTCCCGGTCGCCATGATCGTTTTTGGTACTATTGGCGCAGTCAGTTATTGGGTGGTCCAAAAACAGCTGCCGGAATGGGTCTTTCCGGTCGCGGTTATTTTGAGTCTTGTGGCCGGGTGGATCTGCTGGCGCTTTATGGTCGCCCGATGGAAGACCTGGGCTTTTCCGAACGTCAAAAATACCTACCAGTTGACCAAACGGGCCGCGCAGGAGCCGCTGCTCTGGCCCAGCGTCGGGTTTTTTGGCAAGCCGGGCGCCCGGTTGAACAAACCGGATCAGGTGGTGCTCGGTGCTGACCATGACATTCCGAAAGAGACGACGATTTACTATTCGAAAGGCAAGAATTTTGCGCAAATGTCGGTTTTCCTGTGCTTTGTGGTGTTTGGCATTCTGATCGTAGTTTTCTCCGACTCGAATGGATACAATGCTGGCTATCTCGTGCTCATGGGCGTCATTTTGGCTACCCTGGAATATCGGGAAGCGACCAATATGGAAGCACAGATCGTGATCAACCATAGCGGTATCCGGACCATCGACACAACGTTCAAAAGCTGGCAGGAGATCAGTAACGAAGCCGTCGAAACCGTCAGCGGCAAGGGAACGAGCGCCTACCTGAGCTATGATTTCCCGGGAGGTAGTGAATATTTAAAAATAGACGATTACAATGTGGAAGCCTGGCAACTGGAGGCGCTGCTGCGGGTCTATCGGGAGCGCTACACGGCACGGAATTAGAAAAGTCTGTAACATTCCTCAATCGCCCATCGTCTGTCAGTGATTGAATGCACGCTTTAACTGATTATGCGCCATGAAAATACTTTGCCTTTTACTCGCCTGCTTCCTTTTGTCGATCCAGGCCGGCCGGGCCCAAAACGAGGGGCTTCACCATTTTATCGATAGCCATAAGCAGGATCCGGGGCTTTCTTCCGCCTACCTCAGCCGCGACCTGTTCGAGGTAGTGAATAAGAGCCAGGTAGAGGAAAAAGACTGGAAAAAACTGCAACAGCTGGTCAAAAACATCGGCAGCCTGCGTATCCTGGCCGGCGACAAGATCCACACCGGACCAGCGCTGTACAAAGAAGCCCTGGCGCAGGTTCCGGCCAGTGCATTCGACGCGCTCGTGGCCGTCCGTGCGGAGCAGACCAATGTCCGGATCTGGTCTAAAAGCGACGATGACCAGATCACCGACCTGATTCTGCTGATCGGTTCGCCCGAGGAATTTGTGCTGGTTTGCTTTGCGGGCAACCTCGAGCTGGGCAATCTCCAGGAACTGGCCCGCCTGTTCAATGCCAGCCAGGCGGAAGACCTGGTGGCGGCCACCCAGGCGGTCGCCATTGATTTCCGGATTGATCCCAATCCCGGCAACGGGGTGTTCACGGTGTTCTCTTCCGACGAACGCGATACGCCGGTCCTGCTGCGGATCCTGGATCAGCAAGGCCGGGCGATCAGCACGCAGCGGCTATCCGGCGGGGCGGTGCAACGCGTGGAACTGCCGGCCTTGCCGGCCGGTGTGTACTGGGTACAAGTGCAGACGGCCGCGGGGAAGATCGGGGTGAAACAACTGCAGATTGTGCAGGACTGAGGATTTATATGACCGCCAAGCGAACCGGGCAGCAAGGCTATACCAGGAGAATCCGGTAAATGCCGCCGCTTTTCAAAGAAGGGGTATGTGGCAGGAGATTGCTCAGCATCCGCCGCCTTGTACGGCATAAATTACCTGACCGGAAAGCGCCTGGCCTGAAACGCCCAGATTAAATCCGCCCCGGCCGTTGGGAGAGAACACGGGTTCCCAGGTTTTACCCTGGTCAGCGGAGCGGTAAATGCCGGTATCGAAGCTGCAAAAAAGGTGATTGCCCACCTGTATGATGTCGTAGATGTCCCGAACCTCCGCCAGGCGCGCATCCATGTTGCAGGCGCCCTGGAGCGGCAAAAGGGGCTGCTCCATGCGTTTCCAGGTCTGGCCGCCGTCGGCGGAAGCCCGCAGCCTTTGCGTAATGCCGGCGGGATTGACCCTGGTGGGATCAGTAGTACCCAGAATGGTGACCAGGCGGTCGCCGAGGAGCCCGGTATGCTTGGCTAAGATGTTTTCGTTCAGCACACTATTCCAGTGTTCACCGCCATCGGTCGAGCGCAGTACGCCGTGGCTACCCCCGCCAATCAGGACGCTGCCCGACGCGACGATATTGAGGACCAGGCCATTGGCAAAGACCTGTTTCCAGCTGTTCCCACCATCGGCGGATTTAAAAATGCCACTGTCACAGCCGACGAAAACGCTGCCGTCCGGGGCTTCCAAAACGGTGCGCACCGACTTGTCTGGCAGGGTGTTGCTCATGGACCGCCATACGCCGGTGCCCGGTAGGTTTTGAAAAAGCCCGCGGTTATAGCTACAGGCATAGAGCCCGCTCCGGCCCGGGGAAACATCGGTGATTCTGCCCTCCAGCGAAAACTCTTTTTGCCATTGTGGACCGGCGAAAGCGCAGGTGCTGCGATATAATCCGTTTGAAGTAGCCAAAAAGACCTCGTCGCCACTGGCAAAGACATTCTCGGCCTGCAACCCGTTGGGCAGTCCCGCGCTGATGTCCTGCCAGGTTTGACCGCCGTCTATGGATTGAAAAATGATGTCCGTGGCCGGTATCCGGGCCGTTTCCGAAGGCCACCCACCGGGGACCGTACGGGAAGAATCGGTTAT
>JBKJKS010000361.1:0-7225 GCA_046597295.1 Saprospiraceae bacterium | reverse complement strand
TTCGGCCCGTCCTTTTTTTCTACCCTTACCCAGGATCTCCGTCCGGATCTTGGGCCCGGCGAGATCCATGTAAATGAAGCAGGGTACGCCGGTGGCCGCCGAAGCCTGCCGGATGCTGGCGATCATCCGCGACCAGACGTCCGTATCGTCGTGGGCACAGTTGATACGCGCGACATTCATACCGGCCAGCAGCAACTGCTGCACTTTTTCATGGTCCTCGGCGAAATCCGTATCGAAAGTTACCATGATATGCGGGATTGCGGGATTGGTTTCCGGTCCGAATAACTGCTCCGTCCTTTGCTGGAGGAGCTTCCGGCCCATCCGCAGGTCACAGCCAGCGCGTTGGGCGGGTTCGGTGGTTTTACCCAAATGCTGCAGGACAGACTGCAACTGGTACAGGATGTGACTCTCCGCGCTGGCCAGCGACGACAGGCCGGCATTGTGTAATGCATCCTGCAGCGGACGAATGTCCTCCGTGCGCAGGGTCAGGTAGTGCAGCAGGTTGGTGGCACTGACCTGCTGTTGCCGGGGCAGGTTGTTGATTACATTCGCCTTGCGCTGCACCTGCTGGTGCATTTTGGTTTCCAGTTGTTCCAGTGCCTGGCGCAGGGTGGTAAGGTTGGTAGGTTTCGTATTCATGTGGCGTATAGTCCTGCTTGAAAAGGAATAGATCAAAATAACGACAGCAGCCAGGGCGCCGGACTTTTTGGAGATGAAGATAGTGTTAAGTTACGCCTTGAATTTTAGACCATTAATTTGCGGCTATTGTAAAATGCCGTCCCCTTATCCCCCGTTAAGCCTTCGACTCCGGTCAATTCCACACCAACCGATCACATAATCTTCACCATGATGAAAAAAGGACTTCTTTTTCCGGCCGCCCTGCTGGCCACCCTCTCCCTCTTCGCACAGCCGACCATTCAAAACAATGTTTTCCCCGACATCGGCGACGTGCTCACCCTCAGCGATGCCGATACGCTCAACGTCAAGCAAGGCAGCGCAGGGGCTAATCAAACCTGGGACTTTAGTGCACTGGTGCTGTTATCCGGTTCGATCCCCATTCAGACCCAGTACATTTCTCCCGTCGGCACCCCCTACGCAGCGGAATTTCCGATGGCCAACATCGTCGGTAAAATCAATGAGGACACGGCGATTTATGCCTATTACAAAAAGGAAAGCACCCAGCTGTCGCTGCTGGGTTCGGCCAGCCTGGACTTTTTACTGAAATACACCGACACGGACATCGTATTGAAGACGCCGCTGGCCTACAATGGTACTTACCAGGATGATTTCGCTTCCAATGTGACCACGGCCGGACCCGGCGGCGTCACCTTTAATTCTAACGGTTCGCGTACCGTCACCTATGACGCTTATGGTACTGTAAAAACACCCCTGGGCACTTTCAACAATGCCGCCCGGGTTAAATTTGTTTCCACCCAAAAGGATTCGGCTGCCGTCTTCGGCTTCGAGATTATTAACCAGTCCAACATCACGACGTATGATTGGCTGGTACCCAATCAGGCCGGCCCGGTGGTGTCGATCAGTTATATTTCCGTCACTTCTGAAACGCGAATCCCCGGTTTCGATACGACCATTACGGTGACGCCGACCTTTAAGACTGTCAATTTCCTGTCGGCGACGACGACCGGCGTATTCTCTGCCCCTACAGGCCTGTCCGGTCTGCAGCTCACCGCCATCGGCCCCAACCCGGCCGTGGACCAGCTGACGCTCCGCCTGGAGGCCGAGACCGGCGATCAGGTACTCCGGTTGCTGATTACCGATGCGACGGGTAAAGAGGTGGAAAGCCAAACCCTGCGCACGGTGGCCGGCGAGAACGTCTGGTCCGTACCGGTCGATCGCCTGGCCGCCGGCAACTACTTCCTGACCCTCACCGATGGCCGGGGCGTGATCACGAAGGGTTGGGTGAAGCAGTAAACCGTTCCTGGTTAGAGAGGGGGTTTAGTTATTTGATCTTCAGTAGATTAAATCACTTCTTCGTGCAAGACCATTGGTGATTTCAGGATAAAAGCAGAGGCCGTTCCGCAAATCAATTGCGGAACGGCCTTTTTTATACCTCATGCCGCCAAGTTTTCAGCATGGGGTTTATAAAGGTTGATGATGGTTTATAAGGGTTGATGATAAAACCGAACGCTGAATAAATGACGATGTGCAGTAGGGTTGCTGCGTACTGATAGTCAACCCCTTGCACTTTTTGACTAACCCCCGCGCTTTAGCCGGGGGATAAAAATGAATAAAATATCCGGGGTTTTAACCCCTGCTGGTGCACTGTGGGGTTAAAACCCCAGATGGTTGGTAGTCTAGGCCCCCCCGGCTAAAGCACGGGGGTTAGTCATTTCAATTAAAATATTGATAACCAATATGCAGTAACTCTAGTATATTAATCGAAAAAACGAACCTTTTTTTAGCACCGTCCAAAGCGATTGAACAGGCTTATGCAGGCTTTGATTATCAACTTTTATAAACCTTTATAAACCTTTATAAACCCTTATCAACCACAATCCTTTTTTTAAAATCCGCGAAAATCCGCCCCATCCGCCCCATCCGCGTTCCTACATCCAGCCCAAAAACGGCTCCTCCAATATTTTCTTCAACTCCACCAGGAAACGGGCCGCATCGGCGCCGTTGATCACGCGGTGGTCCCAGCCGATGGTCATGGGCATCATCAGGCGCGGTTCGAAGGCCGAGCCGTTCCAATGGGCTTCCAGAGTGGCGGCGGTGATGCTGAGGATGGCCACCTGCGGCCAATTGACGATCGAGATCATGCCCGTGCCGCCGATACCGCCGATGTTGGAAATGGTAAAAGTGCCGCCGTCGAGGTCGTCGGGCTTGTTCTTGCCGTCGCGGGTGCGGGTGCTGAGCTCGGTGAGGTCGATGGCGATCTGCTGCAGGCCCT
Organism: Saprospiraceae bacterium; assembly: GCA_046597295.1. GTDB lineage: Bacteria > Bacteroidota > Bacteroidia > Chitinophagales > Saprospiraceae > M3007. The sequence continues at coordinate 4,314 of JBKJKS010000361.1, read as the reverse complement.
TCTGATCGGCATTGCGGATGACCGGCACCAGCAGGCCGCGCGGCGTATCCACGGCGATACCGATGTTGATAAATTTCTTGTAAATCACCTCGTGGGTCGCATCATCGAGGCTGGCGTTGAACTGCGGCATTTTGCGCAGCACCGCGCACACGGCTTTGGTGAGGATGGCCGTAGTGGTCAGGTTGCCGCCCGCCGCTTTCACCTGTTCTTTGTATTTGCCGCGCAGTTCCTCCAGCTGGGTGATGTCGGCTTTTTCCGAGATCCAGGCGTGGGGAATGGTGTTGAAAGCGTAGTGCATATTATCCGCCACCAGCTGACCGATGCGGCTGAGCGGCTGGCGTTCGATGGCCCCGAATTTCTCGAAATTGGGTAGTGGCTTGTGCTGCACGCTGGCTGCACCCGCCGATACGGAGCCGCCGCCGGTGTCGATCTTGTTCTTGACAAAATCCACCACGTCGCGGTAGGAAATACGGCTACTGCCGTCGGTGGGCCGCACGTCGGTCAGGTTGACCCCGAATTCTTTAGCCCTTTTGCGGGCCAGCGGCGACACGCGGTAGTTTGCCGCGGCCGCGCCACCGGCCGGTTCGGGCGCGGTCGGGCTGGGTGGAGGGGCCGGCGCGGTCGGGGCCGGCGCCGCGACGGGGGGGGGTGGGGGAGCCGCCTCCTGACCACCAGCCGGCGGAGCGGGAGCGGCAGCAGCATCAGCAGCAGGTGGCGCGGCAGCCGGAGCAGCGGCGCTGTCGGTCGCCAGGCGCAGGACCACCGCGCCCTCGGCGATGTCGTCCCCTTTTTTGACCAATACTTCTTCCACCGTTCCTTCGGCGTCCACCGGCATCTCGGCGTCCACCTTGTCGGTACCGACCACGATCACGATCTGGTCTTTGGTCACTTTGTCGCCGGCTTTGACCAGCACTTCGGTCACCTTACCGGTGACGCCTTCGCCCAGGGAAGGCAGTTTATATTCGTACGCCATGATGAATCCTGAATCTTGAGAAAGGCTGTTTTTAGCCGTCTCGCAAAGATGAAGCAAGTTTGGGGGAATACAAACTTTGCGGCTTGGCCATTCGTGCAAAATCGGAAGCGAACGCTGTACCTTTGAAACCGCTCGCCCGGCCATCGCTTGGCTTACTGGCGGACAGCAAAGACTTTAATTTATTTTCTACCTACGCTCCATGCACTATCGCCCGTTCCTGTTCCTTTTTATACTCTTCGCTTTTCTCCAAACCCCCGCCGCCGCCGTACTCCCCCCCGGCTTTGTAGAAGTCCCCCTGGCCACCGGACTCGACCCGACGGCCATGGCCATGGCCCCCGACGGACGGATCTTCATTACCGAAAAATACGGTGCGGTGCGCATCGTCGAGAACGGCCAGCTGCTGCCCGATCCTTTCGTGGTGCTGAACGTAGACAACTATAATGAGCGGGGCCTGAGCGGCATCGCCTTCGATCCGGGTTTTGCGCAAAATGGCTACGTCTACGTCTATTACACGGTGAAAAATGGCGGACACAACCGCCTCAGCCGGATCCGGGCCATCGGCAACTATGCCGCCACGGCCAGCGAAGAAATACTGCTCGAACTACCGCCCCTGGCCGGTACCATCCACAATGGCGGTGCCATGGCCTTCGGCCCCGACGGCAAGCTGTACCTGGCCGTGGGCGATGGGCAGGATGGACCCGCAGCGCCGTCGCTGCAAAGCCTGCTCGGCAAGGTGCTGCGCCTGAATCCCAACGGCACGGTGCCACCGGGCAATCCCTTCGCGCTGCAAACCACCGGCATTTTACAGTCCATCTGGGCGGTGGGCCTGCGCAACCCCTTCTCGATGGCCATTCAACCCGGCACGGGCCGCATTTTTGTCTGCGACGTGGGCAGCCTCAACTTTGAGGAAGTCAACGCCATCGAACCCGGCATGCACTACGGCTGGAACCTGCTGGAAGGAAAACGGGACGTGCAGGTGGTGCCGGCCAATTACCGCGATCCCCTGTACACCTACCAGCATACACTGGGTTGCTCCGTCGTGGGGGCCGCTTTTTATAACCCACCGACGGTACAGTTTCCGGCGAACTACGTCGGGCAGTTTTTTTTCGCCGACTACTGCCAGGGCTACATCAAAACCGTAAATCCGGCCACCGGCATACTCGGACCCACTTTCGCTACGCAAATTGACCGGCCGCTGTGTATCCTCACCGGTCTGCAGGGCGAACTCTACTACATTTCCCGCGGCGGGATGGGCGGCGGTTCCGATCCGGACAATACCAGTACCCTCGAAGGCATGCTGTGGCGGGTGGAATACGTGGGTACCGGTGCGCCGGTTTTCAGCACCCAGCCGCAACCGCGCCTGCAGACCATCGGCGAAACGGCCACCTTCACGGCCAATGCCAACGGCTCCGACCCCATTACTTACCAGTGGCAGCGCGACGGCCAGTTCATCGCCGGCGAAATGGGCAAGTCATTGACGATCAATAATTTGATGCTTATCGATAGCGGCGCCCTGCTCCGCTGCATCGCGACCAATGCCTTTGGCCAGGTCGCCAGCCAGACGGCCCTGTTGCGGGTGACCGCCAACCAGCGTCCCGTCCCGGTGATCGGGCTGCCCCTGGCCGGCGATCTGTACAGTGCCGGTGATACGCTGGTCTTCAGTGGCTCCGCCAGCGATGCGGAACAGGGTGCGCTGTCGGCCGACGACCTGACCTGGCGGCTCGATCTGCACCACGATCAGCACAACCACCCCGGCCTGGCGGCTACGCCCGGCATCGCAACGGGCACTTACGTGGTACCAGTGGTTGGTGAGACAGCGGATAATGTCTGGCTACGCATTTATTTAACCGCCCGCGATCAGATCGGGCTGGCGACCACGGTGCACCGCGATGTTTTTCCACAAAAGGTTCGCCTGCGGGTGGAGACGGACCCGCCGGGCTTGCCGATGCGGGTGGACGGTAAGACCTACGCAGCGCCGCTGGAACTGGCCACTGTGCGCGGTTTACGCCGGCAGGTCGAGGCCTTTTCTTCGTTTATCACCAACGACGCCGTGTTCGCTTTCCGCGGCTGGCAGGATGGATCGACGCAGGTATTGCAGACCAAATACCCACTGGACAGCCTGACGGTGTTGCGCGCGCAGTACGAAAAGACGGAACTCAGCAATGGCACCGGCCTGTACGCGACCTATTTCAAAAGTCCCCCCGGCGGCGGCTTCCAGCAACCCATCTTCTCGCGGGTCGACAGCCTCGTCAGTTTTTACTGGGATCTGGACGCCCCGGCCGCCAGCCTGCCCAAGGATTATTTTACCGTACGCTGGCTGGGCGAAGTGGAGCCGCTGTTCACCGAGCAAATAACCTTCCACGTTTTTTCCGACGATGGCTGCCGATTGTGGGTGAACAATGAACTGTTGATCGATGGCTGGTATCCAAAATCCAGCGGGGAGTTATCGGGCAGCATATTTCTGGAAAAGGGCAGGCAATATCCGGTGCGCCTGGAATATTTCGAAGACGCTTATGACGCCGTGGTAGAATTTCGCTGGAGTGGCGCCCTGACGCCCCGGGGAGTGATCCCGCGTCGTCAATTATTTCCCTTGTTGCCGGCCTACAGCAGTGCGGAGCGCTTCGCTTTGCAGTATTTCGTGCAACCCAATCCGCTGGACGGCGACTTACTGCGGTTGCGCTTTGAGGCCACCCACCGGGAAAAACTGACGCTCCGGGTGTTTGATGCCGCCGGGCGGCTGATGCTGGACAATCCTGATCTTTTAGTGACCATGCCCGGCCAAATTTTTGAGTGGCCCGTCGCCGGGTGGGCAAGCGGCGTGTACCATGTACAGGTAATTGGTGAAAAATTTGCCAGGAGCGTGCAGTCGTTTGTAAAACGCTGAGCAGGTGGAACATTATTTTTGCCTGGTGCGCAAACAAACGCTATGCAAAAAGGAAAACCAGCCAAAACCGTTCATCCGCCGCAAACCCAACGGCGCCAGCCCGGGATCGAAGCGGCCATGAAACCGCAGCCCAAGTTCATGGGACATCACCCAGGATCGGGCCGGCTAACGGGCAAGGTGGCCATTATCACCGGTGGCGACAGCGGAATTGGCCGGGCCGTTGCCGTGGCCTTTGCCAAAGAAGGCGCTTCGCTGGTAGTCAGCTACCTGGATGAAACCGAAGATGCTGAAAAAACGCAACAGGTTGTGGAAAAAATGGGGCAACAATGTGTTCTCATACCCGGCGACATCGCGGAGGAAGCGCACTGTCAATCCATTGTAGAACAAACACTTGCCCGCTTTGGCCGGTTGGACATCCTGGTCAATAACGCGGCGATGCAGTTTCCCCAGGAAAGCA
>JBKJKS010000228.1:0-6268 GCA_046597295.1 Saprospiraceae bacterium | reverse complement strand
ATCTCCTCCTCCGTCAGCCCATATAAACCATACACCAACTGATCGATCTCCGCCTCCAGCGCCAGGGCGGCCTGTTTCGGGTCGGCTTGCTTGATGGCGAGGATTTGGGTGACGAGGGAGATGATTTTCTCTTCTTGTTGAGGCGAAGGTTCTCTTACAGGTAATTGAATAAGGTATTGAGTAAAAAACCTTAAATACCCTCCCCGAACAGAATTGACAAGATTTGAGTAAATAAAATGATAAAGTGTGGAATTGAGTAGACCTATTAAATATTTAGAGTTTGATGGAATAAAGTAACCTGTATTGGCACAATAGGAACCTCTTTCATCCCAAACAGCCTCCATTTTTAGGGCAATATCTGGAAAAAGGATTTTTGTCTTATTAAATTCTCCATAATAGTCACAAGCCCGCAATTCCCACCAAAAATCCCCTTTATCACCTCTTTTAGTGGCAGCCTGCTCAAATGGTTTCAGCCAGGAGTGTATGGAAGGATAAGTTTTTTGAAGCCAGTCTTCTGGTTCTAGATTGTCTTTTTCGCGCTTAGTCCTGCCTTTCTCAAACAGAATCAAATACTTATCACTCACCGGCATCTGATACCGCTTAATATCCCGTCCCGCCAAAAACGGTTTAATTACCTCCGCACTTCTCGGGTCTTCCGCAATTAACCGTTCCCGCGTCGCCGCATCAATGACAAAGGCTTCGTTCAGACCGGTTTTAATACCGTAATAGATTTTCCCATTGACATATTCGCCCAGCGGCTTTCCGGCTTTGCGCAGTTTGTCGAGCAGATTTTGCGCCGTTTGGTCGCTCAGGGTCCAGCCGGTATTCTGCAAGCCGGCTACGTTGACGGAAAACTTGTTTTGCTGCACGTGAGCCGACAAGCCATCCACAAATTCGAGCGTTTTGAGCGTAACCGCCGGGAAAGTAGCCTGCGGCGGCGCATTTTGCAATTCCAAAATACACGGATACGTCGTCGCTTCCTCGAAAACCGGTAAATCGCCGAAGTCGCTGATACCGGTAAGCTGGTATTGTTTGACGAAATGCCGCAGTTTGTCGCCGTAGCCCGCGCGCATCCATTTGTTGGGCAGGATATAACTGAACTGTCCGCCGGTTCGCAGTATCTGCATGCCGCGTTCCACGAAGTAGACATAGAGATCGGCGGTGCCGGCATAGGTCGCGAAGGTCTTTTGGAAATGACTTTTGAATGCTGTCAGTTCTTCCTGCCGGATATACGGCGGATTCCCCACCACCACATCGAAGCCCACGAAATTCCCCGTGTCGTCCAGCACTTCCGGGAACTCGAAGCGCCACTCGAAGGAGTTGCGGTAGAGGGGGCCGGTTTTGTATTCTTCCAGTTGGCCCTCCAATGCGGTGATCTCGGCTGCCAGTTTCGGGCGTTCTTTGGCGATGGTAGCGGCGTCGCGTTTGGCTTCGCCGAAGAGGTCGAGGTTGTTGTCGAGCAGCACCAGTTCGCCGCGCAGCCTGGAGAGGCGTTTAGCGAAGGGATTGCGATTAAATACCGTCTGCCGGAACTCGTCCTTGATGCGCCGGATAAAAGCCCGCAATTCTTCTTTACCGGCCTTGTCGCGGGCATTTTTGTAGGCCTGCACGGCCAGCAGGTAGTCCTGCCGGCTGAACCGCTGCTTGCGGAACACCTCCGACAGGTCCTCGTCCAGCGGGAAGCGGCTGATCAGCGAATTGCCGGTCTTGATGTTGATGTCGATGTTGGGCAGGGTTTCCAAGCGGCCATTTTCGGCCGGCGCTGGTTGGGCGGCTGAACCCGCCGGTACGATGAAATAAGCGTGTTTCAGCAGTTCCACCCAACCGCAACTGGCAGATCATCACCGACTTGGGATTGATATCCACGCCGAACAGGCAGTTTTCGATCAGCGTCTGCTTCTCCTGGAACAGGGCTTCCTGTAGACGTTGCGACGCCGCCACGCCGGGCCGGTATTCGATGGGCCGGTCGGTCGCCGGGTCGGTCAGGATCAGTTCGTCATTGCCCACCACGGCGCGCAGCTCGTGCAGGCGCCGGCCATGCCGGTCGCAGAGAATGCCCAGATCGCTTTTCAGGGCGATGAGTTCATTGAGCGCACTCACCAGGAAGTGGCCGGAGCCGACCGCCGGGTCGCAGATGCGCAGCGTGTTGATCAAGTCGTTGTATTCGGCTACTTTGCGGTAATCCAGCAAGTTATGTAGTTCATCGAACGTCGCTGCCGGCCAGCCGTAGCGGGTGTTGAACTTTTGCAGCACCGCGCGGCGCAGCGTTTCGCGGCACATGTACATGGTGATGAAGCCCGGCGTGAAGAACGAGCCGTCGCGGTAGCCGTTGATCTTCTCGAAGATGAGGCCCAGCACTGCGGCATTGATCACGTCGCGGTTGTCGGCCTGGATGCGCGCCTTGCTGTCGCTGCTGAAATCGTAGGCATCCAGGAAAGCGAACAGGTAGTGCAGCGTCAGCATCCGGCCCGTCCGGCGCTGGCCCGTGGCATCGCGCAGTACGGTCGTGGGCGCCAGCGGCAGTTCGGCGCGGTCGTCGAGGCTTTCCACGCTGAAAACGGCATCTTCCAGCGCCGTCGGCTCGAACAGGCTGCTGTTCAGGTAGGGCAGGTCACCGTAGCGCTGCCGGATGCTGGGAGATCGCTGGGCCAGGGGCAGGTTGAGCACCTCGAAGAAGAGTTGCGACAGGTCGTCGTAGTCGCGGATAAAATCCGCTTTCAGGAAAGTACTGAGCGCATCGGCGGGTTTCCAGCGCCGGAGTTGCGCTTCCAGCAGTTTGAGGAAGAGGATGCGGTTGAGCCAGGTAATGGCCAGTTCGAGCGCAATACCGAACCGGGCGGTGGCTTCGTCTTCGCCCGCTGGCTGCAGGTCGGGCGCTTTGCGCCATTTGCCGCCGACTTCTAGTTTGTTCAGCGTGTTTTCGAGCAGGCTGCCCTCGTGGCGGCGCTTGCCGGCCCGCTGGATGAGTTTCTTGCCGCCCTCTTTGACTTCCTCCAGGCCCAGGATGTAGAGCAGTTCCTCGTAGAACTGCTTGTTCAGCGCATTGGCATCGTTGACAAATGGCTTTTTGAGCAGGTGCTCCGGCGAAAGTATTTTGTACAGGTCGAGCAGGGCTTCGTCTTTACCCGCCGCCGCCTCGGCGAAGGCGGGTTCATCGTCGCCCACGAGGTCATAGTCATCGAGGCGAAAGTGCGTCGCCGCCAGCGTGGGCAGTTCCTTTTCAAAAAACGGCGCGGCAATCTCTTTGTAAAACCAGTCCGTACTACCGGCGCCCAGCCGGCCCTCGCGCCAGTCGGCATAGCGTTTCAGCAGCCCGGCATTGCTGTAAATATGCTGCTCGAAGTCGGCGGCATCGAAGAGGAACCACTCTTCTATATTGGTGATAATCAGCCGTTTGATCTCGCGGTTGCCGCCCTGCTGGCGCTCGTTCAGGTAATAGCGCAGCAACTCGTGCAGCGCCTTGCCGTTGGGCCGGGCCGCGCTGATCATCTCCGTCCGGTTGCCGGGCCGCTTCACTTCCAGGATCACGCCGACCGGGTCTTTGGCCGTCTTGCCGGTATGGATCGCCAGGTCCTGCCGGTCGCGGGTATTGATGTAATGCGTGTCCCGGTACCAGACTTCTTTCAGGAAGTCCGCCACGATGTTCTTCAGATGTTCCTCCGATTCGCTGGCGGCATCGGCCATCCGGCGGCGCAGCAGCGCGAACTGCTGTTTAAAGCGCTCCATCCTGTCGCGCGACAGGCTTTGCGTACGAAAGGCGGGCGCCAGGGATTTGGCCGGTGTATGGACGTGGAGTTGCACGAAAATGGTTTTCGATTACCTGGCGGCAAGTATAGGGAGAATCTGGGAAGGCAACAGTAATACCCTTCGTCACCGGCTTTTCAGCATGGGGTTGGTAAAGGTTGATGCTGGTTTATAAGGGTTTATAATAAAAACCATCGCTGAAAAAATACCGATGTACGGTTACCTTTGCTAAAAAGGGATTATGGAGCCGGTAACCAGCAAGGAAGAACTTTCGCGTATGCTACAGAGCAGCGGGAATCTGTACGCGGAGCAAATGCTCCTCCGCGGCTCCACGATCAAAGACCTGGACTGGGGACTGTTCCGGGAGTTTTACGAGAAAAAATATAAAGAAGAAATTACTTACGAAGACTTTGCCGCCAAAGTGGACAACCTGTCATTGGGCGCCGAAGGCAAGATCAATTTGGCGGGCAACCTGCTTTTCGGCAAAAACCCGCAACGGCTCAGCCCGAATTGCTACATCACGGCCATCTGGTTTCAGGGCAATGATTTGGCCGACGTAAGGTATAATTCCAGTGAAAACATTGGCGGCGACCTGGCGCGAATGTTCAAGGATGCCCAAAAGTTCGTGATCGGCTGTCTGCGTAAGCTGCAAAACGGCAAGGATTTCAACAGCCTGGGCGACCTGGAAGTGCCGGAAATAGTGCTGAATGAACTGTTGATCAATGCGCTGATTCACCGGGACTATTTTGTACCGGATTCCATTAAAGTACTGGTGTTTGACAACCGCATAGAAATAAAAAGTCCCGGAAAACTGCCCAACAGCCTGACCACGGAACAGATTAAAACCGGGCTCAGTCGCCGCAGGAACCACATTCTGGCCTCCTATGCCCTGGATGTGTTGCCCTATCGTGGCACAGGCAGTGGCATTTTGCGCGCCCTGCAAGCGTATCCGAACATTGAATTCCAACATTTCCCGGAGGCCGAACAGTTCAACGTAATCATCCACCGACCGGCCCATTAACCTCCTGTTTAACAGTCGGCCAACTACAAAAACGCATCTTCCACCATGGCGGAAAAGCAAGAAAAAAAACTGCTCCAACTGCTGAAAACCATCGAAGGGAACGGGTCTTTTGCCACCTCGGGGGTCAAAAATTTTGTTCCCCCCGGCCTGCACATCAAAGGTCTCGGCGAGATCGGCTTCCCGTTGAATCCGGTCCTGGCGAAGGAGATCATCAAAGTGGCCAGAAAAGCCCCGTTTGGAAAGGGTCGCCAGACCATCACCGACCCGGCGGTGCGCAGTGCCTGGGAAATCGACGCCGGCCAACTGTCTTTCTATCACGAGGGCTGGGAAAAAATGCTCGCGGAGATTACCGGTGACGTCAAGACCGGGCTGGGCATGGAGGACATTTCCATAAAAGCCTCTTTGTACAAATTGCTGCTGTACGAAGCCGGGGACTTCTTTCTCCCGCATAAGGATTCCGAAAAAGAACCGGGCATGTTCGGCACCCTGGCCATTGGCCTGCCCTCCGGCCATACCGGTGGCGAATTGGCCGTACGCTTCGACGGGCGGGAAGAAGTGGTGGACTTTTCGCCGGCCGCCAGCCAATACAAACTGCCCTACGCGGCCTTTTTTGCCGATTGCGACCACGAAATAAAACCCATCACGTCGGGATACCGGGTCGCGCTGGTCTACAACCTGGTGTACGCAGCGGGCGCCAGGAAAAAGGTAATTCCAAAAGTGGCGACCCAGATCAACGAAATGGCGGCCCTGCTGACCGCTATGGTCAAGACCCGACCGGCCTGGCCCAAAGTGGTGCTGCTGGAACACCAGTACACGCCGGCCAATTTTTCCCTGGAGAGCCTGAAACGCCATGACCGGCCCAGGGTCGATGCCTTGTTGGCGGCTGCCGCGAAAGCGGGGTATTTCGCCCGGTTGGGACTGGTCACCCACTACCTGATGGGCGAAATGGAAGAGCAGGATTCCTATTATCGCGGCCGGTCCCGCAAGCATCGCTACGACTATGAAGAAGAGGAGGAAGAAGGCGGCGGTGATGGCACGATGGGGGAAATATACGAAAGCAGTACTTCCATTGATCATTGGAGCGATGAAACGGGGCCGGGTTTGGGCGATTTGGCCATAGCAGACGAGGATTTGATCACGGATACAACGCTCGGCGATGGAGAGCCGGTCGAAAAGGAAGAAGAAGGCTATACCGGCAATGCCGGGATGACCATAGAATACTGGTATCACTATGGGGCGGTGGTGTTGTGGCCCAGCAGCCAGCATACGCTCTTGTTGTTCGATACGCCCGTCGCCGTCCGCCTGGAATGGTTGGATTATTACCTGCAGCATTGGGATAATAAAACGCTTCGCTCCCAGGAATATGCACCGGAATTACTGATCAGTTTTCAGGAAGACGACTTGACGCAATGGCAACATATGAACCCGGACTTTAGCACGGTGGCCGCTGTGCTGTCAAAATTGCAGGATGAAAGTTTCCTGCTGGAAGAATGCATGGCGCTG
>JBKJKS010000031.1:0-13860 GCA_046597295.1 Saprospiraceae bacterium | reverse complement strand
AAAGCCGCGGCGGCCAGAACGGCGAAAATACCGGTTTTGAACAGGAAACCACCGGAATCGGAAGAAGAAGAGCGCGCCATCAACAGAAATTTGTGGGGGCAAATATAAACTTTTTGTTGGAAATTGCCTGGATCTATTTTACTGTTCTTTACATTTTCCCTTCCTCCATGCAGGGAGCAAAAACACCGGCCCGCTAAAAACTTTCCGCCCCGCTTGTAAATGCGCCCCGCCTGTTTTTATCTTTGCACCCGCTTTGGCAAAAAGGCGCGATAGCTCAGCTGGTTAGAGCGCGCGATTCATAATCGCGAGGTCGGGAGTTCAAGTCTCCCCCGCGCTACAAAAGCAAAACGCAGGTGCTCCGGGAGTATTTGCGTTTTTGTTTTTCCAGCCCTATGGTTCCGGGAATTTGCGGATCATTTTGCGTACCCCCCCTTCGATCTCCGCATAAGGCAGCGGCTCCTTGGCGATGTACATCAGCATCAGGGCCACGCGCCGACCGGCCAGTTTGTCGTAAAAAGCGGCTTTTTGTAGCCGGTAGGCCTCCCGGATCTGCCGTTTCAGGCGATTGCGGGCGACGGCCGTTTTGAAGAGACGCTTGGATACGGAGATGCTGATCTGGGCCGGGGCGTCCGGCATAAAATCTGCGGGCAGTGGCGTCCAGACCACGCGGAGGGGATAGGCTACCAGCGAGGCGCCGCCTTTGAACAGTCCACCGATGATCTTCCGGCTTTTCAGTCGTTCGGAACGGGCAAAGGTCAAGGGTACGGTGGCGGGCACGGGAGCGATACGGGCGTAGTGAGCAGAAGAACAGGTACAAAAATAAGGCTTCCGGGAGGATATACCACCCGGAAGCCCCGATTGTAGAAAAAGCCAAACGAATATTTCCGGCATCCGGCCTGATCGGCGCGGCGGCCCAATTCTTTTACTTCAACAGTTTCTGCCGCTCGTCGGAGACGGAAAGTTTCCAGCGGCCTTGCTTGCGGCGGCGGGAAAGCAGTTTGCGGCCATTCTTGGATTCCATGCGCTCACGGAAACCGTGCTTATTCTTGCGGGCACGGCGGGACGGTTGGTAGGTACGTTTCATCGCTTATCGAACGTGATTGAAGACTAATATCAAAAATTGGAGCGCAAAGGTAGTTCGGTTTTTGATAAAACAAAAGCCCGGCTTGGCAATTTTTTAAAAATAAACGGTCAATAAAGGGGCTTTTAACAACGAAAATGCGCTGAAAGTGTTTCATTAAATCCGGTACACGCCTTGCTGCGTACATTTCAACTTTGCACCTGACCGCTATACTATGCGCATTCTCCTTGTAGAAGACGAAGAAAGCATCCGCGATGTCGTTCGCCTCAACCTCGAACTGGAAGGCCACGAGGTGGTGAGTACGGGCAATGGTAAAAAGGCGCTCGAATTCACCCGGGGCCAGCACTTCGATCTGTTGCTGCTCGACGTCATGCTGCCCGATCTGGACGGCTTCACCATCACCGAACAGGTCCGCCTCACCAATGCCGAGGTGCCGATCCTGCTGCTGACGGCCAAGGATATGGCCCAGGATCGGGTGACCGGGCTCCGCAAAGGCGCGGACGACTACCTCACCAAACCCTTCAATCTGGAAGAACTGCTGCTGCGGGTGAGCAACCTGTTGCGCCGCAGTCAACGGGTGAAAGGCGAAGCCCTCGACTTGTATGAATTCGGACGTAACCAGGTGAATTTCAACACCTTCGAAGCCACCACCTGGCGGGGCGATCAGCTGATGCTCACCAAAAAAGAAGCGATGCTGCTTAAACTGCTGGTCGAGCGCAAAAACGAAGTGGTGAGCCGCAATCAGATTTTGCAGGCGGTCTGGGGCTACGATGTGTTTCCCAGCACCCGGACCATCGACAATTTCATTCTGGCCTTCCGTAAGTACTTCGAGGAAGACCCCAAGGTGCCTCGTTACTTCCATTCCATCCGGGGCGTGGGGTACAAGTTTATGAATTAATGAAATTTGGAAAACTAGATTCGCTGGCCGGCGTAGACTTTCAGCTTCCGGCCGATCCGCCGCACAATGCGGCCGTGCTGGGCGCCACCTCACCGGCCCGGCCGCCGGCGCTGTACATCGGGCCGACGGGCTACAACATGAAAGCCTGGGTGGGCAAGTGGTACCCGTCCGGGGCGAAGGAGAAAGACTTTCTGCGTTATTACGGGCAGCAATTCAATACCATTGAACACAATACCACGCACTACCGGATTCCCGATGCGGCCACGGTAGCGCGCTGGCGGGAAGAAACGCCGGCGGATTTCCGCTTTTGTCCAAAAATACCGCAGACCATCAGCCATGCGCCCGACATGGGCCTCCACGACGGTCAGATTCCTTTCTTCGCCGACATGATCGGAGGCCTGGGGGAGAAAATGGGTTGCTGTTTTTTGCAACTGCCCCCTTATTTCAGCCAGCGGGAGCTGCCGTTGCTGCACCGGTTTTTGCAGGCTTTCCCCACTACCCTGCCTTTGGCCGTGGAAGCACGTCACGAATCGTTTTTTCAAAATGACGGTGCCAGCACGGCCCTTTTCCAGACCCTGACGGACTATGGCGCTTCCACTGTCATCACCGATGTGGCCGGTCGCCGCGACGTGGGTCATATGCGCCTCACCAACCCACGGGTGCTGATCCGTTTTGTGGGCAATGGTCTGCACCCGACCGATTTCACGCGCATTGATGCCTGGGCCGGGCGCCTGCAAAAGTGGTTCGATGCCGGCCTGCAGGAGGCTTATTTTTTCACGCATGAGCCGGATAATGTGCTGGCGCCCGACCTGACGGCCTACTGCGCCGAGGCTTTTTCCAACCGAATGCCCGGGGTGCAAATGCGTGGTCCCCGGCCGATGGCGCCAGTCGTCCGCCAAGGGAGCCTGTTTTGAAGGCCAGGGGGGGTGTATAATGTCGTTCCGATGTTAAATCTTAGTCACTTAGCGGCCATTTCCGGCGGGGTGCTGCTGTTTTTTGTTTGAAAACCGCACATTTGCGCAACTCCGTTTTTAGTTTCCAGTGTTTACTTATTCCCTACATGCTTCCCCTGCCCTACACGCACCGTGATATTTCCTGGCTGTCTTTCAACCATCGGGTGCTGCAAGAGGCCAAAGACCCCGCCGTACCGCTGCTCGAACGCCTGAAATTTCTGGCGATTTACTCCTCCAACCTGGACGAATTTTTCCGGATCCGGGTGGCCGGCATCCGCAATTTGAAGAAATTGGGTAAGAAGACCAAGGCCCAACTCGACTTCGATCCGCGGGAACTGCTGCGGGAGATCCACCGGATCGTGAACCAGCAGCAAGCGGAAGTGTCCCAGATCTTTGGCGAGCAGATCGTGCCGGAGTTGCGTAAACAACATATTCATATTCTGCGCCGCCTGGATCTGAACGCCGAACAGCAGCGCTTCGTGGAAAACTACTTCCACAACAATTTGCTGCCCTTCGTGATGCCGGTCCTGCTGATCAAGCGCCGCATCCGGCCCTTTTTGGCCAACGCCCACCTGTACCTCGCCGTGCATTTGCGCCAGAAAAAAAAGCCGATGATGGAGAGCGAATACGCTTTGGTCGCCATTCCATCCGACCAGTTGCCGCGCTTCATTACGCTGCCCTCCTCCACGGACCGCCACGATCTCATTCTCCTGGATGACATTGTGCGGCATTCGGTGTCCTGGCTGTTCCCCGGCTACGATATTCAGGATACGTATTCGATCAAACTCACGCGGGACGCCGAACTATACATCGACGACGAATACTCCGGCGACCTGGTGCAAAAAATCAAATCCAGTCTGCAGAAGCGGCAGGTCGGGCCGGCCAGCCGCTTCGTATACGACCGCGAAATGCCGGCCTTTCTGCTGACGCATTTACAGGAGATGTTCGAGTTGGGCAAAAATGACATCCTGCCCGAAGGTCGCTACCATAACAACTTCGATTTTTTCAAATTCCCCGACTTCGGGATGATCCACCTGAAGAACAAGCCCCTGCCGCCGCTCCCCCACCCGACCATGCACGAACCGGAAGATCCGTTCAGCATTATCAGCGCAAAGGATCAGCTGCTGCATTTCCCCTATCAATCCTACCAGGGGGTGGTGCATTATTTTGAAATAGCGGCGCAGGACCCGGCGGTGACCCACATCAAGGTCATTCTGTACCGGGTGGCCAAGCAAAGCCGTATTCTGGAATCGCTGATGCTGGCGGTGCAGCGGGGAAAGCAGGTATCCGTCTTTGTGGAGATCAAGGCCCGCTTCGATGAAGCGACCAATCTCGAATGGGGGGAGCGGCTGGAAAAGGCAGGGGTACGGGTACATTATTCGTTTCCGGGGGTGAAAGTACATTCCAAACTCGCCCTGGTGCGCCGCATGGAAGAGGGGCAGCCACACCTGTACAGCTACCTGTCTACCGGCAATTTCCACGAGGATACGTCAAAAATATACTCCGATTTCGGACTCTTCACCGCCGATCCCCGGATGGCCGCAGAGGTGAGTAACGTGTTTACCTTCCTGGAAAATATCAAGCCGCCCCAGGACGAATTCGAACACCTGCTGGTGGGTAAGTTCAATTTGCGGCCGGCCCTGTACAAGCTCATCGACCGGGAAATAGATGCTGCAAAACGGGATCGCCCAGCGCATATGATCCTGAAATTCAACAGTTTGGAAGACAAAGACATTATTGCCAAACTGTATGAAGCTTCCCAGGCCGGCGTAAAAATACAACTCATCGTCCGGGGCATATGCTGTCTGGTACCGGGTCTGAAAGGCGTCAGCGAAAACATTGAGGTGATGAGCATTGTTGATCGTTTTCTGGAGCATGCCCGGGTATTTGTGTTTCACAACGGCGGCGACGAGCGTATTTTCCTGAGCAGTGCCGATTGGATGGAACGCAACCTCAGCAACCGCATCGAAACCACCTTTCCGGTGTACGATGCCGACCTGAAGAAAGAAATCCGGGATATTCTCGATCTGCAACTCCACGATAATGTGAAGGCCCGGATCGTGGATGCGCAGGACCGGAATGCCTACCGCCGCAACAACACGGATATTCCCGTGCGGGCCCAGCTGGAAACGTATTTTTACCTCAAAAGAAAAACAGAATGATGCCGTTTTCAGAACAGGAAATCGTCGATATTCAGGAGTTGTTCGGCGCCCGGCCGGAACAGTTGGATACGGACTCCTTCCGGTCCAGGTTGCGGGAACTGCGCGCGACCTATCATCCTGATAATTTTGAAAAATTCGACGATGCGGTGGTGCGCCAATTGGCCACTGATCGCTTTCAACGCATCGAACGACTGGCCGAAAAACTGGAAAAATATGGCGTGGGCAAGGCCGCGCCGGCTGCCTCGGGCAGTGCCGCGCCGGGCGCTGGTTTTTCCAACGCGCTGACCTACGCGCACCCCTTGGCCCGGTTCGCCTATCAGGCCATGAAAATCGAGATCCGGACCGGCGACAAGGACCTGAAATACAACCTGTTCAGTACGTTCTACCGCTGGCTGATGCTGGGCGAGCGCTTTAAAATACCGGGCGCCCAAGGCGCTTTCCTCATCGCGGACGAAGGCCACACGGGCCGTAACATCGGCTATGTCGAATCCATCCGGGTGTACCTCACCTTTGGAGAGGACGATCCGGTGGAGGCCATCGTCGGCTGGTTGCACGAGAAGATCGCGGGCCGCGCCGATATGCTGCTCATCGAGGGCGACATTGTACCGATCGAGTATGCGGCGATGCTGCAGGTCATGAAAATTCGCTCGTTCAAAGCGCTGGCAGCAGTGGCGGAATAATTTTTCGCGTTGGTTGTCAGACGATTGCAACCTGTTTTTAAATTTTTTTAGGCACAAGGTTGGCTGTTTGCAAAGTGCGCTGTTATCTTTGCCGCCGCTTTACGACAGAACAACGGTTCGGTCAGCCAAAATGCGGAAGTAGCTCAGTTGGTAGAGCACGACCTTGCCAAGGTCGGGGTCGCGAGTTCGAGTCTCGTTTTCCGCTCCAAAGCCTTTCCTCGTGGAAGGCTTTTTTTGTTGGTAGCAGTACGTAACTTTGTCCAAACCATCCGCCTGGGTGGTGAAAAGGTAGACACGAGGGACTTAAAATCCCTTGACTTCACGGTCGTGTGGGTTCGAGTCCCATTCCGGGCACCGAAAAGCGGCTTTCCACGCTGGAAGAGTCGCTTTTTTGTTTTGGCGCCGATGGAATTATCGATCATCGTTGATACAGGTTGATCATCAAATCTTGCCTGCTTCTTAAATTGCTTTGCACTACTGCCGTATTATCAACCCTTATCAACCGCTATCCATGACCGAATTCCACTTGCAGGACCACCCGTTCATTACCCTCAACAACTTATTGAAAGCCCTGCACCTGGTCGGTACGGGCGGAGAAGCCAATATCCGGATCACGGACGGCGAGGTGCAGGTGAATGGTGTGGTAGAAATCCAGAAGCGGAAAAAGCTGCGGCCGGACGACGAGGTGTTGTTCCAGGGACGGAAGTACGTGATCCGGGCGGGGGAAGCGACGCCTTGATTGCCTGCAACACCTGGTGCATAGCGGGATCCCGGCCGCTGTTGAACTGCGTCTGGAGCAACCAGCCATCCCTACCATTCCATTTCCTTACGATCCCGCAGGAACTTCCCCCGCAAGCTGTGTGGCGCTTCCGTCGCCAGCCACACTACCGTGTCCGCGCCCTGTTCCACGGAGCGGGGCGCTTCCGTGCCGCCCATTTCGGTGCGCAGCCAGCCGGGGCATACGGCATTCACGGCCACGTCCCGGTCGCCCAGGGCAGTGGCGAGTTGGAGGGTGATGGCATTCAGCGTCGTTTTGGAGACGGCATACATCGGCGCCCAGGCGTACAGACCGTCCGACATTTTGCCCGCACTGCTGGAAATGTTGATCACCCGGGCTTTGGTGGCCAGAATGGGCAGGAAGGTCCTGGTAACCAGTAACGGGCCAATGGCATTGGTGCGCAACGTTTGTTCGACCAGGCCCAGCGGCACCTCCAGAATACCGAAATCGGCATCCAGGCGCAGGGCCGCGTTGTTGATCAGCACATCCAACTGCACGCCCTGTTCCTGCAGAATTTCTAATGTGTAAAGTATGCTGCTCAGATTAGTGACGTCCAATGGCAGGGCATGGGCCTCGATGTTTTCCGAATGCAAAAGTTTTACCGCCGCCTCCAGCAGATCGGGCTTACGGCCGGTGATAAATACCCGGAAACCTTGCCGGCCGAGCTGGCGCGCAATTTCGAGGCCGAGGCCGCGGTAAGCGCCGGTGATGAGGGCGGTTTTCATGATTGGTTACAGCTTGGTGATTAGTGTGCACGCGTAGGAGGATGGGAACGCGGATGACGCGGATGGAACGGATTAAAACGGATTTTTTTTAAAAATCCGCGTAAATCCGCGTCATCCGCGTTCCCTTTTTGCCCTGCGGGTGCTCAACGGGGACGCCGCTCGTAGAGTGATGGGAACGCGGATGGAACGGATTAAAACGGATTTTTTTTAAAATCTGCGTAAATCCGCAAAAATCCGCGTTCCCTTTTTGCCCTACGGCGGTTACAGCCGTCCGCTATTGATCGCCCGTTCCGCTTTTTCGGCCAGCTCCACTACCAGGGGCAACAGCTGTCCGAAACGCGCATCCTGGCTGTGGCCTTGTTTCCAGCGGGCATAAATCTGTTGCGCGATCACGGCATTTTTAAATAATCCGAATACGTAATAGAACATGATGCCGGACAGGTACCGCCCGCTTTGCCGGGCGTAGCGATCGGCTACCTCCTGGCGGGTCAGCTGGCCAGGCAGCCAGGTGATGTTGTAGCGGCGGGCCATCGTACCGTCGCCCGCTTCCATCCAGTAGGCCAGCGTAGCACCCACGTCCATCAGCGGATCGCCCACGGTGGCCATTTCCCAGTCCAGCACCCCCCGGATTCGGGTCAGGTTGTCGGGATCGAGCAGCACATTATCGAATTTGTAATCGTTGTGCAACAAGGTCGGCTCGGGGCTGACGGGCAGGTGGCCGGCGATCCACGCCGCTACCCGGTCCATAGCGCCAATGGCATCGGTCTCGGCCTGGCGATAACGTTTGGTCCAGCCTTCCACCTGGCGTTCCACGTAGCCTTCGGGCCGGCCCAACTTCGCCAATCCCGTCTCCTCGATATTCAGCGTGTGCAAGGCCACCAGGTTGTCGACCAGACTGTTGGCAATGTGCCGGAGCAGCTCGGGCGCCAGATTCATTTGAGGCGTATTCGAGGGGCGTAAAATAGTGCCCGGGATGCGTTCCATGAGGTAGAACGGCGCGCCGATCAACGAAGCGTCCGGGCAATACAGCACCGGCACGGGGGCTGGTGCGTAGTGGCCTTTGAGCAGGTTCAGCACCCGAAATTCGCGCGCCATGTCGTGCGCCGATTGGATGGTCGTGCCCGGCGGGGGCCGGCGCAGGACGTAATCCCGCTCCGCCGTATGCAGGCAATACGTCAGGTTGGAAAAGCCGCCGGTAAACTGCGTAACCGCCAGGATATGTCCAATGCCGGGCGCATTTTTTTGCAAAAATGCCTGTATGGCCGGAACAGGCAGGGGTTCACCGGAGGTTATGGGTTGCGGTTGGTCTGTGATCATCGATCAATGTGGTCAATTTTTTATTCCCCTTCATAAATTTTCCTCCCCCCTCATCGAGCCGGCCAGAACCCGCTTTTTCCGCTTCACATCGAGGCCGTATTTTTTCAGCCAATGCAAAGCCAGACTTTGTTTGTGCACTTCGTCGGCGCCATCCCAGATGCGCGCGCCCCGCTCATGGCGGTACATGGCGGCCAGGATGGTGTCGTCGGTGAGGCCCAGCGCGCCGTGTACCTGGATAGCCCGGTCGAGTACGCGGAGCACCATGTTGGCCACTTGGAATTTGATGCCGGAGATCTGGTCGCGCACGGCAGCGGCGCCCACGCCGTCGATCTGGTGGGCGGTGTTCAGCACCAGCAGGCGGCAGGCGTCTATTTCCACGCGGCTCTCGGCGATGAAACCCTGCACGAACTGCTTTTCGCCGAGCATCACCCCATCTTCGATCTCGCGGGTGGCGGCGCGCCGGCACAGCAGATCGAAGGCGCGTTCGGCCTGGCCGACCCAGCGCATGCAGTGGTGGATGCGGCCCGGCCCCAGTCGCTCCTGGGCCAGCTGGAAGCCTTGCCCCTCTTCGCCGATCAAATGGCTGACCGGCACCCGGCAGTCCGTGTAGCGTACTTCGGCGTGGCTGAACCACCCGGCGCCCGCTTCGCCGAACACCGGAATGTTCCGCACCAGCCCGAAGCCCGCGGTGTCGGTAGGTACAATCAGCATACTCGCCCGGCGGTGCGGGAGCGCGTCGGGGTCGGTAACCACCATCACCACGGCGAAGGCCGCGCCATCCGCCGAAGAGGTGAACCACTTGTGCCCGTTGATCACGTACTCGTCGCCCTCGCGGACCGCCGTAGTGGCCATTCGGGTCGGGTTGGAGCCGGCAAATTCGGGTTCGGTCATGGAAAAACAACTGCGAAGGTGGCCCGCCATCAGCGGTTGTAAAAAACGTTCTTTGAGGGCGGTGGAGCCAAATTTATGCAGAAGTTCGATGTTACCGATGTCGGGGGCCTGACAGCCGAACACGTAGTGGCCAAAGAAAGGGGTGTAGGCCAGGGCCTCGCTGACCTGCCCGAATTCGCAGAGGCTGAGGCCCCAACCGCCCTGGGCTACCGGCAGGTGCAGGCCCCATAGCCGGGCGGCCTTGACCTGTTCGCGCTTGGCATCCAGAAGCGGAAAAATGGTCGGCAAGGGTTGTTGCAGGAAGGTGGTTTCCAGCGGCAGCAGCTCATTTTCCACAAAGGCGCGGATGCGGGGCAGGAGGTGGTCGAGACACTCGGTATGGAAGATGGTGGACATGGGCGGGTGGGAATTGGATTACTACTTTTCAAAAATGGGAGGATGTTTGCCAAATGCAATCAGAGCCTTGCGCAGGTTTATAATGGCGGGACGATTGAGTTGCATACGCTCGACCGTCGCCCGGCCATTCGGGGTAATACCCACGATGTGGGTAAATTCTTCGCTCCATTCAAAATGTTCAGTCCAGATGTTTCGTCGCGGGTGGTAGAGTGGCACCACCAAACTGGTGGTAGGGTCAGCTGCGGCAACAGTGGTGAATTTATGGCCATTACAACCATGACAAGATAGAGCAAGATTGTCCAAATCGTTATTGCCTCCTCTGAAAATGGGTATAATATGATCTATTGCGAATGGATCTGGCGAAAATGCTACTGGCGACAGGCAATATTCGCAATAACCACCAGCTCGTTGCCGGATGAGTTCCTTAACGAACTTACTCGTTTTCGTCTTCATCACCTAGCGGATATATTCCCAAATCAGCCATTGTTTTTTCGAGAGACATCCCACGTAACTTTGCCACTTGGATCAAACACTTTAATCTCTCGACATTGGCGGACTCAAACACGTCTATAAGGGCTATTAATTCTTGATGTTCTATTTTGGTGAGCTCTTCATGCTGTAGCCTTTTGTTCAAATAATTATACCTAATCCAAACATCAGGGACAATTCCCAAATCAAGTTTGATCCTTTCCAGCAACTCCGTTTCTGAAAGAGATTCAGGAATAGGCAATCCACCCACTTGATGCTCTATTCCTTGCAAAATGAGCCGGTCAATGCTAACGCCTTTTCGCGCCGCCTCTTCCCTTAGATGAAGCTCCAGTTCATGTGGCAGTTCCAACGTGATCGTCATAGCCTTTCTATTTTTTTACAAAAATACATCAAAAAGCAAAGCCCACCTGCAACTCCGACAAAAAAGACGAAGGCTCGGAAACGCCGTATTGGAAGTCGCTGTACAGTACGCCGAACTTGTAATTGATGAAACCGTTCCGGAAAAGACGCTGCTGGATACCCAGGTGGGGGTCCACATAAAAGATGTGGTCGCGGCTGATATAGTGCACACCAAGCGCCTGCTTCGTCCAGCGATATCCACCCAGGACGCCGGCAAAGACCCCGGCCAGATTATTACCCGATTTACCTTTGGCAATGCGCTGTTTTTGCAGGAAATACCACCGCGGCTGAATATTAAGGCCCGCACCGTATTTCCGGAGTTCCAGGTCCTGATTAAAATTGCGGTTAGCGGTCAGGAAAAGTTCGGCTTCCGTTTCTACAGCGAACGAAGAGCTGCCGATTTTCTGTTCATAACTGGCTTTGGGATTACTGGACAGGCCCGCCTGATTGACCTGCAAGGCTTTCGCCACGCTGATCTTCCACAAATGGCGGTCCTCCTGGAAGCAGCGCAGCACGTCGCAGAAGGGCACTTTCGACTTATCGGTCCGGGGCGCACCAAAGGCCAGGCCGGCAGCGACCCGCGTGTCCAAGAACCCGCCACGGTCGGTTTGGGTAGTCGAATGGGCCGATTCGAAGGAAGCCTGCTAGTAGCCGGCGCCGAGGCTGACGTCCACAAAGGCGAAGCGGCCCAGCCGGCGTTGCAAACCGTAGCGCAGGCTGATGGCCTCAAAGCGGTAGCGCTGGAAGGAAATGGCAGGCTCCGGCTCCCGGTCGCGCTGCGCAAAGGTCTGGTATTCAGCGCCGATGTGGTGAAAGACCAGTAGAAAGGCATCCCGGAGTACCTCGGCGGCCAGGCCCCAGTCGTCGGTAATACGCCAGGCCAGGGTATACATGGCACGTTTGTACTGCTCGTACAACGCGTGCTGCGCCAGGCGCTGCTGGGCGAGACAACCCTGGATTAACTCGCGTTCGGACATGGTATAAAGGCGTGGTTTGGAAGAGCGTGATCAGATTATAACCACAAAGAGGCAGGCTACACCGTACGGCGTTGTATGCCCGGGACATTTTTTTGAAGAATAAAAAATAATTCTATCTTTCGCGACATCAAAACGAAAACAGTATGCAAATCAACTGGATTGCCCCCTTTGTCGCCGCCCTGATCCCCCTCCTCCTGGGCTTCGTATGGTATCACCCCCAACTTTTCGGCCGGACCTGGATGACAGCCGCCGGTATGACCCCGGAAAGCATGAGCAGTGGCAACCGAATCCTGACTTTCGGACTGACCTACCTGATCGGTTTGCTGGTGGCCATGACCCTGATGCCGATCACCATCCACCAGATGGGCGTTTTTTCCCTGCTGTCCGGAGAACCCGGCATTCAGGATCCGCAGTCGGAAATGGGACGTTTTCTGGCCGATTTCATGGCCATGCACGGCGACAAATTCCGCAGCTTTGGGCATGGCGCTTTACACGGCGGCTTGACCGGTCTTTTACTGGCGACGCCCATCCTGGGCTTCAATACCCTGTTCGAACGCAAGCGCTTCCGCTACTTCGCGGTCAATGCCGGTTTCTGGATCCTGTGCCTGATGCTGATGGGCGGCATTATTTGCGGGTGGCGCTAACGATAAGCCGAACGGCGCCTTCATTTTAAAACAAACATCTGTCCCCCACCACCGGAATGGGCGGAGACTGCGGGGAAAATCCGGATCAGCGGAGCCCTCTCAAAAAGAAACAAATACACCAGAGGGGCAAAAACGTTGACTATGGAGATAAAGCCGTACATTTACGCCTTTATTTGCTCACCTTTTTCAAACCGTACCATGAGTAAGATTTTTGAAACCATCAAACAAAAAGTGGCTGAGGCAGAAGCCGAAGTTACGAAATTCAACGACGGAAATAATGCTGCAGGTGGCCGGGTCAGAAAAGCCATGCAGGAACTGAAGGAACTGGCAACGGAACTCCGCAAGGAAGTGCTGGAAACCAAAAGCACCCGGAAGGCTTCCAAGTAAGCCCTGCAGCGAAAGATCTTTTGCACCTGCAAAGGCCGGCGTCCTGCCCGGACTTGCAGGTGTTTTTTTTATGCCGACCACCCGCCGGGCTGCCGGCAAATGCCGCAGTTTTGCTCCACCACATCCATTGCCCTAACAGTACCACGTACCATGACTTTTGAAACGTTGAACCTGAGTGGCCCTTTGCTGAAGGCGCTCCATGATCTGGGCTACACCCAGGCGACCCCCATCCAGGAACGGGTGTTTGCCGTGGTGATGTCGGGGCGCGACGTGGTGGGTATTGCGCAGACGGGCACCGGAAAAACCTTCGCTTACCTGCTGCCCCTGCTGCGTCAACTGACTTTTTCCAAGCAAAAAGAACCCCGCGTATTGATCGTGGTACCCACCCGCGAGCTGGTCATCCAGTTGGTCGGCGAAATCAAAAAATTGACCCCCTACATGACGGCCCGCGTAGAAGGCGTGTACGGCGGCACCAACATCAATACCCAGAAACAATTGGTGGTCAATGGGTTAGACATGCTGGTAGCGACGCCGGGGCGACTGGTGGACCTGGCCTTGAGCGGGGCTTTGAACCTGAAATACATTCGTCACCTGGTCATCGACGAGGTGGACGAAATGCTTAACCTGGGCTTTCGCACCCAGTTGACCAATATCCTGGACCTGCTGCCCCGCAAGCGCCAGAACCTGCTTTTTTCGGCTACCCTGCCGGAGGAAATCGACGATATGATCGACGTTTTCTTCAACACGCCGGTGACCATCGAAGTGATGCGGGCCGGCACCCCGCTGGAAAGCATCGTGCAGGGCGCCTACCAGGTGCCCAATTTTTATACCAAGCTCAATTTGCTCGTCCACCTGCTGGCGAATGACGCGACGATGCAGAAAGTGCTGATCTTCGGCGCTTCCAAAAAAATGGCCGATCAGATCTACGAACACCTCGGCGCACGCTTCCCCGAACAATTCGAGATCATCCACTCCAACAAATCGCAGAATTACCGCAACAACGCCGTGCGACAATTCGAGGACGGCTCCCGGCGGGGCCTCATCGCCACCGACTTGCTGGCCCGCGGACTGGACGTCACCGAC
>JBKJKS010000448.1:0-3313 GCA_046597295.1 Saprospiraceae bacterium | reverse complement strand
CTACCGTGCTGGCGCCCAAGATTTTGATTCCCGTTACTTTTGAAGACTACCGCAACGGACGCGATCCGGTGCTGGATTTCGTGCGGGACAGTAAATAGCATGCCGGTTACGACCACGACGGCACAACGAAACACGACGCTGTACTTTCTCATCGTGCCCCGTCGTGATCGTAAAATATTTTTGCAAAATGGAAATCACCGAGGTTTTCTACCCCCACTCCCGTGCCGAATGGCGGGCCTGGCTACAGGCCCATTATCTGACCAAGACCGAAGTATGGGTACGCACGTTTCGCAAGGCGGCCGGCCGGCCCTCCTTGCCGTATAACGATCTGGTGGAAGAAAGCCTGTGCTTCGGCTGGATCGATGGCTCGGTGAAAAAATACGACGCCGACAGCATGGTACAGCGCGTCACGCCGCGCCGCAAAAAGACTTCGCTTTCCGAACTCAATCGTCAGCGGGTCTGGAAACTGCAACAGCAGGGACTGATGACGCCCGCCGGCATCGCCCCCATTCAGGACCAGATCGGTTCGCCGGACGATCCCTTGGACATCCCGGAATGGATTGCGGAGCAATTACAGAAAGACCAAACAGTGTGGTCCAATTTCCAGCAATTTCCCCCCAGCTACCAGCGGCTGAAGATCGGCTGGATCATGGACATCAAGGGCGAGCGCCGCCGGGCGGAAGCGCAGAAGCGACTGGACTACCTGATCAAAATGACGAAGGCGGGGAAAATGTACGGGGCGGTGGTTTGAACCGGGATGGGCTTGATATTTATAAGGATTTGATAAGATGCACACCATTTTTCAGACAAGAATCAAATTCATCCTTTCGTATCCTTTTCACAGCTTATTTTGTCCCGGTTCACCAACAGCTTTCCTTACAAATCTCTTAAAAACCATGGAAAAAGGAGACCTGAGCTACCGGATAAATGGTTGTGCCATGACCGTTCAAAGCAAACTGAAGCGAGGATGCATGGAATACGTTTATTGCCGCGCCTTAGCCATCGAATTGCGTAGAGCAAACATCCTTTTTGAACGGGAAATCTGGCTTCCTATTCACTATGAAAACTTTCGGATTGCTTATCGCAGGTGCGATTTCCTGTGTGAAAACGCCGTTTTGCTGGAAATTAAGGCCAAAGGCGCGCTGGGCAAGGAAGATCTGGTACAGACGCTTAACATGTTGGAAATACTTAATCTGAGAGATGGATTGCTGCTTAACTTTGGCTCGGATAAACTGGAGTACCATCATATATTCAACAATAAAATCCGCTCCCAAAGCGAATTCAGCGACGTCACTGCCGACATGGTAGGCGAAGGTGACGAAGACCTGTTTGAGTCGCGCCACTATCTGCCTGCCTGGATGGTGGAACGGCAACAACGTGAAAAGATGCGGCGGAAGAAAGATTAAACCGGGATGGGCTTGATACTTAAAAGGATTTGATAGGATAGCCGCCATTTTGCATCACCGACATCCAATAATCCTATCCCATCCATTTTCACATCCTGCTTATCCCGGTTCACACCCTGCTTATCCCGGTTTACTCCCGACCGCCTCCCGTAACCACGCATTCACCCCCTGCCCCGCCCGAAAATAGCCCGCGGCAAAATCGACAAAATCAGGTTGGGTAATGATCTCCGGATCCATCTCCGCCATGAAGTAGTACTGTTTCATCGCCAGCAACGGCTCCCGCTGGGCGGCTTCCTTGAATTCTGGCGGTAGCACCTTGTTGCGTTCGCCCTGCAACTCGCCGTATTTAGCCACGAAATCTGGAGCGGCCAGCAAGTCCCGAAAAGTGTCGGGTTCCCGCATGATGGCTGTGCGGACCTTATGCAGCGCGGGCTTGTCCAGAAAGTAAGCGCCGCCACCGAGCATCAGGCTGCCAAACTCGATATGCAGGTAAAAACCGGAATAGTCGCCGCCCGTGTCCATCTTTTTGCCCTTGGGCGAAAACGAAGCGCTGATATGGTTTTTGTAAGGCGTTTTATCCTTGGAAAAGCGCACGTCGCGATAAATACGAAAGATGCAGTCCTTGGGCGTCAGGGCGGCGTAGGCCGGATCGAAGACGCTGATCCGTTCGATAATGGCCGCCACCGTGGCTTCGAACGGCTTCTTCACGACCGCTTCGTAGCGCGGCTTGTTTCGTTCGAACCAGTCTTTATTGTTGTTCTGCGAAAGTTCGTAGAGGAATTGGAGCAAGTCTGTGCTGAGCATAGATTAAGGTGGGCAATGAGTTCAATATGGGCCATCCAGCGCGTGGATGGGAGCAGAGCGGCCCAAAAGTAAAAATCCCGGAGGACGTAAAGTCCTCCGGGATGGATCAGCATGCTGATAAAATTCTTTTGGCCATTTTCGCAGCCACCTGCTGACCTTCAGCATATGGACCACAGGTAGTCTTATTCGCCTTTAGCGGCCGGCTGTTCTTTGCCTTTTACCTCGCCGGCGATTTCCAGGAAGGTCTCGGTCGGGTTGGTGTTGGCCGTCACGGTGACGCGCTTGCTTTGACGACCTGGTTTGCCTTTGGAGTTGAACTCCACTTTGATTTCACCCATGCCGCCGGGCGGAATGGGTTCTTTCGGCCAGGTAGGCACCGTACAACCGCAGGAGCCTTTGCAATTGCTGATGATCAGGTCTTCGTTGCCGGTGTTTTTGAATTTGTACACGTGCTTCACGATTTCGCCTTCGTCTATAGTACCAAAATCGAAACGCTCGCCTTCGTACTGGATGCTCGTCGGCGGGCCGCTGGGCACCGGCGTGGCATTGGTATTGGTGCCGGGTATATTTCCGTTGTTTTGATTGGACGACATCACCGAAGCCGCAGATTCGCGAATCTTCTCGGATTCCGATTTATTGAACCAGTTTTTGAAACCGCCGCCGAACAGGTTGGCGACGAGCAGGATAGCCAGCAGTCCGAGCAAGCCGATCTGCACTTGTTTGTTCCTTTCCATTGTTTGAAAGATGAGTGAGTGAGAATTTGATTTGCGTTCGAATCGCTTTTGGTGCAGCAAAATTAGCCTAATCCTAAAGGGCGCTCTCCCCTACCCTGCTGGTTTGCAAATAATTAACACCGCCCCGGCAGCGCGTTGAGGAAACATCTGGTCAGGCGAGTTTTACCTCGACTGCGGTCATGCCTTTCTTACCCCGTTTAGTCTCGAAGGTAACCGTGTCGCCATTGCGCACTTTGTCCAGCAACCCGGTGGTATGCACGAACACTTCCTGGTTGGTCCCTTCTTCGACGATGAAGCCATAGCCTTTGGCTTCGTTGTAGAACTTGACAATGCCTTTATACATAAAACGCAAATTCTTATGTATAAAGG
>JBKJKS010000432.1:0-2884 GCA_046597295.1 Saprospiraceae bacterium | reverse complement strand
CTTTGCGCAGCAGGCACCACGCCAGCGCGAGGCTCATGGCCGCGTGCGAAATGCCGGTATTCATAGCAATCGCGTTGATGCCCAGCCGCGGCAGGCCGAAATGCCCGAAGATGAACAGCCAGTTGAGCGTCACATCCAGCGCCAGGCCGAAGAACGAGATCAGCATGGTCAGCCGGACGTATTCGAAAGCATCTAAGTAGTTGACCAGCAGCGCAAACAAAATCAGCACCGGCATACTGAAAATGATGATGTGCAGGTAGCCCACGGCCAGTTGGGCGACTGCCGGGTCTTGTTGCAACAGATAAAAGTACTGAGTGCCGATCCACAGCAGGGTGCAGCAAATGAGCACTAAGAACACGCCCATCAGCAGGCCCGCCGTCAACAAAGTCCGCACCCGCGGCCCATCGCGCAGCTCGTGGGCTTCGGCTACCGGCGTGGGGATCATGCGGATGCTTCCCCAGACCAGCAGCATGGACATCACGAAAATAACGCCGGCCACGCCGGAGGCCGCCAGCGCCGTTTCGCCCAGGTGCCCGGCCATCATGGTGCCGGCAACGCCCATGAGCATGCTGCTGAGTTCGCCCAGCATGAGGGGAAGGGCCAGGCCAAAGGTGGCCACTACCTCTGCCCGGAGCACACGGCCGCGCCAAAGGCGAAGGAAGAAAGGAGGACGCATAGAATTATTCCGGAAGTTAAGGCGGGTTAGCTGGACATTCGGAGCAGAATGCTGATCTTTCAGCAGCAAGTTTCAGCAAAAAAAAGTTCCATGCGACACCTTTTTCAAGCTTCTGCAGTGAGAAAAAGTGCCATTTTTGCGTTGGCTGCAATTCGTAAAAACCAGCCAGCGACCGTCATGGATTCACGCCGTACTTTTCTTTTCAACACCGGCTTTTTAGCCGTTGCCGCCACTTTTGGTAACCTGATTAAAAAAAATCGTCCCGCTATGCCTGCTGATAATCTCTTTGTGCACCACGTTTACTTCTATCTGCAAAATCCGGCCAGCAAAGAGGACCAGGCAAAACTCGTCGCCGGTTTAAAGCAACTCGCCAAAATCAGCTACTTCCAGCTCACCCACATTGGCGTACCCGCCGATACGCACCGCGACGTCGTCGAACGCGGGTACAGTGTCAGCTGGCTGGTGTTTTTTAAAAATCCGGCTGATCAGGAAACCTATCAGTCGGACCCGGCCCACCTGAAGTTCATCGACGATTGCAAGCATTTGTGGAAGAAAGTGGTGGTGTATGATTCGGTGGATGCCTGAAGGCAGCGCATTCGCAGCAGTTCCTTTCTTCATTTGCTGCACACCAGCAGCTGCTTATTCCACCTGACATGCCGGAATCCGCCCCCGCTTCCCCCCAGCTCGACCGCACCCTGGGTCCCTTCATGCTCTGGGGCCTGGGCGTGGGCTACGTCATTTCCGGGATGTATTTCGGCTGGAACCTGGGCCTGCCGCAAGGTGGTACGCTGGGTATGGCAGTGGCCACCGGCGTCATCATCCTGCTGTACGTGACCTTTACCTTCAGTTATACCGAGCTGGCCTGCGCTATACCCCAGGCGGGCGGCGCTTTCGATTACGCCCGGCGGGCTTTGGGCCAGGACATGGGCTTCCTCGGGGGTATGGCGCAGAACGTCGAATTCATCTTCGCTCCGCCGGCCATCGCTTTTGCCATCGGTGCCTACGTCAATATTTTTTTTCCGCAAATGCCAGCGACCGCCACCGCAGTGGTGGCCTACCTTGTTTTTACCAGCCTGAACATTTCGGGTGTAAAAGCGGCGGCCTCTTTCGAACTGGTGGTCACCATCATTGCCGTAGCCGGACTGCTGGCTTTTGCCGGGGCGACGCTGCCGGCCTTCGCGTGGACTAACCTGGAGCGCAACGCCCTGCCCAATGGCTGGGTCGGGGTGCTGGCCGCCCTGCCCTTCGCCATCTGGTTTTTCCTGGGCATCGAAGGCGTGGCCAACGTGGCGGAAGAGACCATCAACCCGCGCCGCAACGTACTGATCGGTTTCGGCTCGGCCATTCTCACCCTGGTGCTGTTGTGCGTGCTGACCTTTTTAGCCGCCGTCGGCGTGGACGGCTGGGAACGCATCGTGTTCCCGATTCCCGGCGGTGCGACCTCCGATTCTCCGCTGCCGCTGGCGCTGGCCCAGGCCATCGGGGCGGTCCATCCCCTGTACCGGGTGGTCACCTTCATCGGTTTGTTCGGACTGATCGCGTCGTTCCACGGCATCATCCTGGCGGCTGGCCGTACGACCTTCGAATTTGGCCGGGTGGGCTTCGCACCGGCCATGCTCGGGCGGGTCCACCCGCGTTACAGAACGCCTGCCAATGCCCTGCTGGTCAATGCCGCCATCGGTATCCTGGCCGTTTTGACCGGCAAAACCAGCGAAATCATCACCATTGCCTGCTTCGGCGCTTTAACGCTCTACCTCATTTCCATGATGGCCCTGCTGGTCCTGCGCCGTACAGAACCTTTGCTGGAAAGACCATTCCGGGTACCGTTCTACCCCTGGACACCCTGGATCGCCCTGATCATCGCTGCGGTGGCCCTGCTGGCCATGACCGTCTATAACCTGAAATTAGCGGCGCTGTATTTTGGGTTGCTGGGGGTGAGTTATGCGTTTTTTAGGTGGCGGAAGTAATGGTGATAAGTTGGTTTAGAGGGGTTTAGAAGGTTTAGAGGGGTTTAGAAGGTTTAGAGGGGTTTAGAGGGGTTTAGAAGGTTTAGAAGGTTTAGAGGGGTTTAGAGGGGAGCGGTACCGGAAATTAACTGATTGCTGCTACAGTCAACGCCTAGCCGTTTTGAACGGAAACAAATGCAAAGGCATTGACCATCAAATGCTAAACCCCTCTAAACCCCCTCTAAACCCCTCTAAACCCCTC
>JBKJKS010000372.1:0-3363 GCA_046597295.1 Saprospiraceae bacterium | reverse complement strand
TCAACCTGACCGCCAGCAAATGGTTTGCGGAAAAACATGCGCTGCGCCTCACCATCCGCACCGACGTGACCGACTTTAACGACACGGTGAAACAGAATCTGAACAACATTTACCTACAGCCCTCCTTCACCTTCCATGCTGATTTTATCAAGGTCAGAGTGGGCGGTAACTTTGCCAGCAACCGCGATGTATTCAGCATTTTTCCGGATGTGGAAGTCACGTTGCGCGTGTTCGGTGATGGCATTCAGCTCTTCGGCGGCATCAGCGGCGACCTGCGCAAGAACACCTACCGCAGCATGTCGGAGTACAATCCGTTCGTGAATATCCGGGGCAGCAAACTGCGCAATACCCGCTACGATAACTATTTCGCCGGGGTGAAAGGCGATCTGGGCTGGCTCACCTACACCGGCCAGGCCATGTACGCCAAGGCCGCCGATCTGGTGTTGTACCAGACGCTTTTTACCACCCAGGATATTACCAAATTCCGTCCGGTATACGATACGGCCAGGATCACCAACCTGCAGGGGACCATCAAAGTAGTGCCCTTCCCGGCCCTGACCCTGTCCGGTACGCTCAGCCAGAACATTACCTTCGATCTGGATCGGGAAGTCCGGCCCTGGGGCCTGCCCAATACCGAGGGCAACTTCAGTGCCTTATATTCGATCCTGGCCGGCAAGGCCAACCTACGTGGCTCCGCCCACATTGCCGACGGCATCTGGTTCCGGGATGAAGAAAACCGGGCCCACCAGGGGCAGGTGCTCTTCGACCTGAGCGTCGGCGGTTCCTACTATTTCACCGAAAATATCGGCGCCTTCCTGGAACTGAATAACATTCTCAATAATCGCCGGGAGCGCTGGTATCGCTACCCGACCTTCGGGACGAATTTCCTGGCGGGCATTACGGCGAAGTTCTAATTTAATTAAGGGTTTAGAGAAAAAAGATAGGGGTTTAGAAAGGTTTAGAAAAAGTGCAGACTACTGATTATCAGTATTTTGAACTTTTTCTAAACCCCTCTCAACCCCTTTTCTAAACCCCTCTCAACCAAATACCCAACTACTTATAACGCCGCCGCACCAGCTTAATGAAGGTCTTCACCGGTTCCACCCGCTTTTTGTCGAGCCAGCCGTAGCGGATCACGCAATGGTCGAGTAAATAGGTTTTGGCATCTGCAAACTGGGTAAATCCGTTCAACGCATTCAAGGTGGTTTCGAACGCCTGACCGTCGCCCCCGAAGAGTTCCCGGGTGATCAGCAGCCGGTCATTGAGAGCGATGGATTTTTTCAGGTCGGCAATGGGCAGCTCGGAGAGCTTCTCCGACAGCTCTTTGGCCTGTTTTTCCTCGAACAGCGCCTCCGCCTCCGGCGAGCTGATAAAAGCATGCGGCGCTTTGGTGACCACAACTTCCGGTTCGGAGGGTGCGGCAGGGGCCGGCTTTTCTTCCACGACCGTCGGTGGTTGGGCGGCCGGACGGTGGTGCTGTGGTTCGCGCACCGGCGCTTCCTGCACAGGTGTTGGCGGCGGCGGCGGGGTGACCGGAATGCTCGGGAGGGGCGCCGGTTCTTCCACCTGCGCGGGGCGGGGTGCGGCGGGCCGGCGGGTGGGCACAGGTTCCTGCCGCGGGGCTGCCGCGGTCGTTTCGTTGGACAGGACGGCATCATACAATTCCCGGACATAAGAGGCCACGATGTCTACATCGATGCGCACGATGTTTTCCGGATCCTTGCTCAAGCGGGCAAACTCGCGGTTCAGTTTGTCGAGGTAAATTTTTGTTTTATGAAAATCCATTGTCGGGTCAATTGTCTATTCTGGCCGTGGCTGGGCTGCCGGTGAGTGATTATTGCTATTTTCACCGGCGAATTTCAAAAATTAAATCGGAACTGTCCCCATTTGCGGAACATTTCCATTTTTCAACGCTCCTGTCCGTGTTTCTTGAACCACATTTTAAAGGCCAACGCTCCGGTTGGATTGAGGTCGTCTGCGGCTGTATGTTTTCCGGCAAGACCGAAGAATTGATCCGTCGCCTGCGCCGCGCCAAAATTGCCGAGCTGAAGGTGGAGGTTTTCAAGCCCCGGGTGGATATCCGCTACGACGAGTCCAGCGTCGTCTCCCACGACTCTACCTCCGTGTTGGCGCAGCCGGTCGACCACTCTTCCAAGCTGCTGCGTATCAGCGAGGAAACCACCGTGGTGGGTATTGACGAAGCCCAGTTCTTCGATGCGGAGCTGCCGCATATTTGTCAGGAACTGGCCCTGCGCGGGGTGCGCGTCATCGTAGCGGGCCTGGACATGGATTACCGCGGCGAACCCTTCGGGCCCATGCCGTATTTGCTGGCCATTGCCGAGTACGTCACCAAAGTCCACGCCATCTGTGTGCACTGCGGTAACCTGGCGACCCATTCCTATCGCCTGGCCGAAGGCGATACCATTGTGCTGCTGGGGGAAAAAGAGCAGTATGAGCCCCGGTGCCGCTCCTGCTACCACATGGGTAACATTCTGCGGCTGAAATGACCCGCCGGTACAACCGCTTATTGCCAGAAATGCCAGGCAAAGGCGGCCGAGTATCCGGCCACCGTCAGTAGGAGGCCGTAGTAGAAAAACTGGTAACAGCGGGTCAGCAGACGGTATTTCTTGGCCAGCGACTTGCCCATCAGGTGCAGATCGCGACTCATCGCGTTGTAGAGGGACTTTTCGTCCAGCATGAGCTGCCGGATGTTTTGGTGATACTCTTCCAAAGGCCGGTGACAAAAACTGCCGAAGAAAAACCAGTTGACCGGACGATTATCGCCGGGGACTGGTCGCCGGGGGAGGGCCGGCCGGGTCGCAATGATGGCGAGTACAATGGCCACCATACTGGAGGCGACCAGCACCAGATTGGGCCACAAGAGGTACTCGGCCGGCGACATCAGCCCCACGCTCTTATTCAACACCACCAGCGAGATCAGAAACACGTTGAGCGCAATCATGAAATGCGCTTTGCGATCGGCAATACTGCTCAACTCCAATTGATTGACATAGCAGGTGCGAAAAAGGGTACTGGCACCCCTTTTGGGTACCTGGAGTTCATCCGTACAGGCCTGCAGCGATTGCTGAAAAGCACTGTTGTTCAGATCCGGCGTAAAAAACGGTAGCATCGGTCAAAGATAGGGTATCCGCCAGGCAATATTCGCAGTGAATGCTGGCGATTTACGCCAATCAACCGCCAGCATCCACTGTAAATTATCTGCCTCAACGCCGGGTGCCGGCCGTAGTGACCGACAGCTTGCCAGCCTTCTCGATCAACCCGACCAGCTCGGTTCGGTAGCCGCCGGGGTCGTTTTTGGCTGCGGCGCGGGCGCGCATCAGTGCCTGTGGGTAGCTGGCGCTG
>JBKJKS010000353.1:0-2522 GCA_046597295.1 Saprospiraceae bacterium | reverse complement strand
TATTTATCATTGGATTGTAATTGTTCTTCTTTCAAATCGACTTCCAGCCGTTCTTTTTTCAGATCGATCCGGATCAGGGCGAACAGGCTCATGTACACATTCGCTATCCAGACCAGCGCGAAGCCGGCGATGACATAGCCGGTCCAGTTATTCATCAGCAACCGATAGTCGGTCAGCATTAGTACCAGTATAGTGACGTAGTGACTGAAACAGTACTCGCAGGTGAAGAGGTAAAAAAACTTGCGGGCGAGCAAGCTTTTCCTTTGCTTGGAACAACGCGTACAGTAGTCGCGCGGCTCCCGGAAGACTTCTTCATGGGTAACCGTCCACGCAATGCAGGCGATGGGCATCGCCAATATGAACAGCCAGATAAGTTGGGTAGAAAGATCCATCATGTTTCAGCGGGATGGGGTGATCAGTTTGATAGTTAAGAGACTTATAAAAAAGCAAGGGCAACCAAAGCATACTGTGCTCCGCTGCCCTTGCTCCGTTTCAATGGGTGGCTGCCTGGCTATTCGGTGATCTGCGGCTGCTCGTTGTCCTGGTAGTTTTGCTGGTATTTGTCATTGCCGTTGATCTCCGGAATGTACTCCTGGCTTGGCGCCTCGGCATAGCCCTCCTTTTTCTCCGCCTTTTGCTCCGGTAGCCGGATTTCCTGCTGATGACGCGTTGGATCATCGTATTCCGCCGGCTGGTGGTTGGGACTGATCTCGTGCGGATCGTTGCCCGTCTCCGGGCGGTTGGGGCTGATTTCGTGCGGCTGATTGCCCGTTTCCGGAATATTGGGATTGATCTCGTTCGGATTGTTGCCCGTCTGTGGTGCATTCGGATTGATCTCGTCCGGATGGTTGCCCGTCATACGTTCGGGCTGGCTGAGCTGCTCCTGCTGGGTGGTCTGATCGGGGAATCCCGGGTTCTGACCATAGTTATCAAGCGGATCATTTTGCATATTCGGTTCCATAATAGTAGGCGATAAGGTGGTGAACTAAGGTGGTGCAGGCATTTTCCTGGTTGGACGGGTTATGAATAAATATAAATAAAAAAATTCATGCCGTCTCAACTGATCCGCACTCACTGCCCCGCCGCCCGCCGGAACGAAAAGATTTCGGCATCCGGATTGGGCTTCCCAATCGCTTCATCACGGATAATTTCGGCCGCCACCTGACTGAAGGTGATGCCATTGCCGCCGAAACCGAGGGCAAAAATGGCCTGCGGTTGCTCCGGCACGCTGCCGATGTAGGGCAATCCATCCCCGGTCTCGGCAAAAGTGCCCGCCCAGCTATAGTCCACCCGGAGGGGCGCGAGGTGAGGAAATAACTTTTCAAAATCACGGGTCAGTGCTTCGGTCTTGCGGGGCAACAGGCGGTCCCGTTTGTCGGCATTCTGGAATTTCTCGTCGCGCCCGCCCACCAGCACACGCCGGTCTTTGGTCGTGCGCATATACAGATACGGCCGGGCCGTTTCCCAAATGAGTGCATTTTCATGCCAGAGCACTTCGGCCTCGTAGGGCTCGCTCACTAATGCATAGGAAGAGTTCAGCTGATTCACTTTGCGGTTCAGGTATTGCTGCGATTCGTAACCACTGGCAATGATCAGTTTCCGGGCTTCCACGGTCGCGCCAAATTTCGTTTGCAGGGTCACCCGCTGCGCGTCGTTGCGGATCTTGGTCACCTCCGTTTTATCAAAGACCCGGGCGCCATAGCGCAGGGCATCCTGCAGCAGGGCGTGGGTCAGGGCATAGGCATCCACCTGGCCGCCTTGTTTGGAATATAAGGCGGCTGGCGACGAGAAAGAGAACAGCTGCTTCACTTTGGACTGGTCGAGGTATTCCACCTCGAAACCGTGCTTTTGCCGGATGGCCAGTTCCCGCTCCAGCGCGCGCACATGCCGGGAGTGCGAAGCGTAGTAGAGACTCGGTTTTTTTTCAAAATCGGTCGGCACCGCCAGTTGCCGGCAAATCACCTCCAGCTTATCGATCGCTTCGGCGCAAAGCCAGTAGCTGCGCGCGGCATGTTTCTCGCCCACGATGTTGACCAGCTCGCTCAAGGGGGTGTCAATTTCATATTGCAGCATGGACGTACTGGCACAGGTGCTGCCCATGCCGATGTGCCGGCGGTCCAGCAGTACCACCGGCACACCGGCCCGGGCCAGGTACCAGGCCACCAGCGCACCGGTAATGCCGCCGCCGATGATGGCGTAGTCCGTTTGCAGATTTTCCCGCAAAGACGGGTATTCAAAGGCCAGACCGCTCTTCAGCAGCCAGTAAGGCGTAGCAGTACGCAAGTCCATCGGCGCTCAGTTGTTCTGGTGGGTATAAACGGCACTATCCGGGTCTGGACAATGAATGGATGATCAATGGTCAGGCGGCGGCCCATACGGACACGCTGCCGGGATGAACCGGAAATTCCGCCGAACCATGTTCGTCCAGCTGGATCTGCGCATCGTGGTGGCCCAGCTGGACGAACATGGTTCGGCAGAATTTCCGGTCCACCCCGGCAGCGTGTCCGTATGGGCCGCCCCCT
>JBKJKS010000238.1:0-4545 GCA_046597295.1 Saprospiraceae bacterium | reverse complement strand
TTATTGGTTATTGGTTATTGGTTATTGGTTATTGGTTATTGGTTATTGGTTATTGGGTGTGGGTAATTGCCGGATCTGCGGCCGGGCACAGGTATAAAAAGATCGTTCCACCGGTGATTTAGTACGCACTACGGCTGAAACGGGTAGTGCAGCAGCAGCGGTCGGAGGTGTGATTTTTATTTTCATTCGGTAAAAAGGAAAAACTCGCCGTCAAAAGCAAATGATGTTTGGTGGTATGGAAAAACTGTGCGTACATTTGCGCCCTTGAAAAGCCCGGCGTCACTTGACGTGAGGAACCGGGCGAGTTTATCTC
This sequence comes from Saprospiraceae bacterium, assembly GCA_046597295.1. Lineage (GTDB taxonomy): Bacteria > Bacteroidota > Bacteroidia > Chitinophagales > Saprospiraceae > M3007. The sequence goes on along the minus strand of JBKJKS010000238.1, from coordinate 4,232 downwards.
CATTTCAAATTTTCAAATTACGCCATGCCAGTTAAGATTCGTCTGCAACGCAAAGGTCGCAAACAAGCGCCTTTTTACCACATTGTTATCGCCGATGCCCGTTCGCCCCGCGACGGCCGTTTTATCGAAAAGATCGGTACCTACAATCCACTGACTACTCCGGCGACCATAGAATTGAACAACGAGAAGGCCTATCAATGGCTGAAGAACGGCGCGCAGCCGACCGATACGGTCCGTTCCATCCTGCGCTTTAAAGGTGTTCTGTATCAAAAACACCTGGATCGCGGGGTAGGAAAAGGGGCCATGACTCCCGAAGAAGCCGCCGAGAAACTGGAAACCTGGATCACCGAAAAGCAAAACCGCATCGCAGCCGGCCGCGAGGCCACCGTCCAGAAAAAACTGGATTTCAAAGTGAAAGTGGATGGCGTTAAAAAAGTAAAGGCCAAACCCGTGCCTGTAGTGGAAGAGGCGCCGGTCAATGACGAAGAAACGGCTCCAATGGCCGAAGAAACGACAACCACCGCGGAAGTGGAAGCCCCTCCGGTAGAAGAAACCGCCGCCGCTGAAGTAGCAGCTCCCGCCGCCGAAGTAGAGGCACCGGAAGTGACTGCCGAGGCAGCCGCACCTGTCGCCGAAGAAACCGTCGCCACCGCTGAAGTGGAAACGCCCGCTACGGAAGAGGCTCCGGAAGTGACTGCCGAGGCCGAAGAAACCGTCGCCACGGCTGAAGTGGAGGCCCCCGCCGCCGAAGTAGAGTCCCCGGAAGTGACTGCCGTCGCCGAAGAAACCGTCGCCACGGCGGAAGTGGAAGCCCCCGCTGCGGAAGAAGCCGTTGCTGCCGCTGACGGACCCGCTCCGGCTACGGAAGAAGCTGCCCCGGACGCAGAAGCAGAAAAAACGAAAGAAGCCTAAGCACGTTTCGGCAAAGTTTATACTTTTGCCCCCAGACGGATTTCATAAAGACCTGATAAAGCCCCTGCTGGCTTTATCAGGTCTTTTTTCAACCCCCTTGCCGCCCGCCACCCGGGAGTCCACCATCATTTGCATCAACCCGCTTGCTGATATGCAATCCTTAGACGAAAAATACTACGACCGCCTGAACGATCTGGCTACTTCCATCCAGGAATCCCCCGATCTGGCCCTCTACCTCGAAGAAGAAGAGGATGAATACTACAACACCCTGCGCCTGGCTTTCGAACCGTCTCTCTCCGAGCTGCACCACCAGGTGGCCTCCGAAGCGCCGTTGCAATTGGTCACTTTCGAGAAGTATTTGCTGGAGCCGGCATTTGAAGGCCTGTACCTGCCCCGGGTGCTGGGCTATGCCGTCCTGCGTCCGGAAATCAACGACCAGTACCGCTATGTGCGGCCCAATGATCATTTTAAAGACATTCTGCTGGCCATTTGCCAGAGCCCCCATTTCGACCAATTGAAAAAACGCATCGGCCAGAGCATTTCAGTGGGCTTCGCGCTCAGCAGCGATATCTGGATCACCAACCTGATGAGCCTGGTCGAGAACAAGCGCATCCGTTATTTTTTGCAACAGCAGAAAAACGACCGCTTCCGCGACCTGAAAGAGCGGGAGGAAATCTACCGCCGCTATTCCAACCAGTTTCGCAATGAACAGTACCATTCGGCGGACTTCCCCGCCAACTTGGGCGAGATGAAGGCCAACTTCTCGGCCCTGCGCCAGTTTCTGCTCAAGCGTTTCGAAGCGGAAGGCGATAATGCCAGTTTGCAGACCCAGGTGCAAGGGTTTTTGAATAACAAAGACTTTCAGAATAATGAAGAATACCTGGAGATGCTGGCCATGTACGGTAACTTCATCGAGCTGGGACCGGCCGAGCGGCTGGAATTCGCCACCCACTTCGAGCGCGAACGGCGCTCCTTCCCCGAGTTCGACCTGCGGTACCTGCGTTTTTTAGTCAGTCTGTTCAAGTCGCCGGGTATCAGCACGGTGAACGACGAACGCATGGGCAGTAAAGTGGACAAGGCCTGGAAAGACAAAATTTCCGATTATTACCGGATTGCCGAAAAGGTGCACAGCCTCGGCTACGTCCACCCCGACACCATCGATGCGGTGCAGGAGTTCTACAACAATCACCAGGGACTGTCCGTGGAAAGCGAGTGCCTGCGCCTGCTGATCGTACAGTATTTCAGCCGCCTGATCAATGGCCTGACCGAAACCGAGTATGCCGAGTACTTCGAGTTGACCAAGATCTTCTCCATCTACATGCGCATTTTCGGCAACCAGGAATTTAACCAGGAAATCGAAAAGCGTTCCATGGTCTATATCGGTAAACTGCTCAAACACTACACCGACAAACGCAGCAAGGACTACCAGGACGTGAAAAAATTCGTGTCCACCCAGTTCGTTGATTTTGGCTTTTTGAAAGATAAGGAAGTCGTCGAGATGTTCAAAACCCGCCGCAAGAAGCGCAAAGCGGGCGAAGAGCAGTAAGGCCCGCAAAAGTTCATGCTGCCGATCTGCTTGCACCGTCACTGTTAATCGAAGTTTTTACCCCAATGGTCGAAGTGGGGACCTGCGATCCCGATTTCCCGGTACTTTCGCCGGCATTTCCACTACCGCCCGTTGGCCATTTTAATTTTCGTCCATGTCCATTCTGATTTTCCTGTTGGTGCTCTACGTTTTGCTCGGCGTGAGCATGATGAAATTGTTTCAAAAAGCCGGCGTACCGGGCTGGAAGGCCCTGGTCCCGGGCCTGGCGGCGATGGAATGGTGCAAGATCATTGGCCGGAGCCCGGGCTACGCACTGTGGTTGCTTTTTCCGATCGTCAATATTTTCATTTACATCGGCATGGCGATCGATATGGTGCGTTCGTTTGGCAAGCACAGTTTTGCCCAGGCTTTCCTGGCGGCGGTGTATGCCCCGATCCCTTTCTTCCTGATCGGCGCCAATGAAAAAGATCAGTATCAGGGCCCGATTCTGGATCGCGAACGCAAGTACCACCGGGACTATGCCGATGCCACGGAGCGGAAAGACAAACTGGCGGTCGGCAAACTGGAGAAGGAATACAGTTACCTGCATAAATCGCAAACCCGCGAGTGGACGGAGGCCATCATTTTTGCCGTGTTTGCCGCTGCGTTCATCCGCATGTTCCTGATCGAAGCCTACGTGATCCCCACCTCTTCGATGGAAGGCTCGCTCAAAGTCGGTGATTTTTTGTTCGTCAGTAAGGCCAATTACGGCATCCGCACACCGATGACGGTCGTGCAGTTCCCCTTGATCCACAACCGCTTACCTAATAATCTGGGCGAATCCTATTTGACCAAACCGACCCTCCCCTACTACCGGCTGCCGGCCCTGGAAGGTATTGACCACAACGAACCAGTCGTGTTCAACTGGCCCTCGGGCGACAGCGTACTGCTGGAACCCACGCGCTCGATGGATATTTATCAGAAACGCCGCCAGCTCGGCGGCGCCCTGCCACCCGGCGCCGAAATCATCGTGCGGCCGATCGATAAAAAAGACCATTACATCAAGCGTTGCGTGGGCTTACCGGGCGATAGCCTGGAAGTACGCGACGGCCTGATCTACATCAATGGTCAGGCCGCCCAGGTGCCCACCCATCGCCAGTTTCTGTACCAGGTAACGCCGGCGGTCAATCTGAAAAAACTGGAAGAATGGGGCATTCATTTGGACGACGCGGGGCCCGGTACCAGCAGCCAGGGACTGTTCAACCTGGACGACCAGCAGGTGGAGAAGATCAAAGCCATGGGCGCCAACGTAAAAATCGAGCGCTGGCGGCCGCGCATCGATACCACGGGGTATATGTTCCCGAATGACAGCCGGCGCTACCGCAGCTGGTCGGTAGATAACTACGGGCCGATCTACATTCCCAAAAAAGGCATCACCACCCCGTTGAATGTCCAAAATCTGCCCTTCTACAAGCGCGTTATCCACGACTATGAACACCATGACCTGGCCGTGCGCGATGGCAAAATCTACATCGACGGCCAGGAAGCCAATTCCTACACCTTTCAGCAGGACTACTTCTGGATGATGGGGGATAACCGCCACAACTCGGAGGACAGCCGCTTCTGGGGCTACGTCCCGGAAGATCACGTGGTGGGTAAACCGCTGTTCATCTGGTTCTCGACCAAGAACGGCAATATGCGCGACGGCATCAACTGGAACCGGATCTTCAAGTCGGCGAATACGCTGTAGGCTTAAAAAAGCTAAAGATTGTCTTCCCGTACTTGCGCACGTCCG
>JBKJKS010000225.1:0-3673 GCA_046597295.1 Saprospiraceae bacterium | reverse complement strand
GACGGCAACCTGGCCAGTCACCTCAAACCACTGGAAAGTCAGGAATACATCACCGTACGCAAACAATTTGTGGGTCGCAAACCGCAGACGACCTACGGCGCGACCGATAAAGGCCGGGCGGCCTTCAAAATTCACCTCGATGCACTGGAAGCCCTGCTGAAAATGGGACGGGACGAGTGAGTAAGTGCGCTGCGAAAAGAGCTGTTTTAAGCGATCTATTCGTTGTCCCAAAGTAGGAAAAACCAACTAAAAAACCACTCATATTCTACCCATGTACCCTTCGCTAACCTTCTTTCGTGACCCGCAACAGGCCCGGCTTTTTTCTATGTTGTTGCTGGCTTCCGCCTGCTGCGGTTCGCTGGTGGCGATACGCATGGCTTGGAATTGGCACAGCCTGCCAGACGCACAAACCTGGCCGGCCTTCGTCGCGGCACGGGGCGCCACCTATCTTTTTCTGCTGTGGAATTTGCTGCTGGCCTGGATTCCTTACCTGGCCGCCTTATGGGCGGGTCAGTGGCAGCGCCGGAATAGGGGCTGGTTACTCCTGCTCCCGGGGTTGGTCTGGCTGGCTTTTCTACCCAATGCACCGTATATCGTCACCGATTTCGTGCATTTCCGGGTCAAGCCGCCCATCCCGCTGTGGTTCGATATGGTCCTGCTGTTCGCTACGGCCAGCACGGGCCTGCTGCTGGGCTTACTGTCCATCCGCGAAATGCACGTGACGCTGCGGTACTGGTTTTCCCGCCCGTCGGCCTGGCTGCTAATCCTGCTGGCGATTGGTCTGGCCGGCTTTGGGGTCTGGCTGGGGCGTTTTCAGCGCTGGAACTCCTGGGATTTGCTGGCCCGTCCCCAGGCTCTGTTGCACGATATTGTCTCCACCTTATCCGAGCGGCATGAGCTATTGCATGCCGTGGGCATCTCGGCCCTATTGTCGGGCGTTCTGCTGGTCGGCTACGGCATTTTGTCCACCCTGCTGGAACAACCCTCCGGAACCTGATTGCCGCAAATTTTTATTACTTCTAAATAGCCTGCTTTCAGCTGCCTTTTTCAAACAGAAATTTGGCGGCCGGGTTATGTCTGGTAGTTTTGTTCCGCGAAAAATGGCGCGCTTCCGGCCCATTACTGCCGGTAAGTTTCTTTCTTTGCGCATTCCGCCCCGGGCGGCGAAAACGCATAAAACGCATCACCTGTAACTTAAGTCTTACCACGCATGGGTTGGCTCCTGAGATTTCTAAATTCATCCATCGGTCAAAAAATCACCATGTCGCTGACGGGCCTGTTCCTGATGCTGTTCCTGGTGGTGCACCTGGCGGGTAACCTGCAGCTGCTGAACGACGATGGCGGGGAAGCGTTCAATGCCTACTCGTATTTCATGACCCACAACCCGCTGATCAAAGTCATTTCCTACGCCAATTACTTTTTTATCCTGTACCATGCTTTTCGGGGCATTACGCTGTGGCTGCAGAATCGCGCGGCCCGTGGAGCAACCGGTTATGCGGTGCATTATACCCGCCAGCGGGAAATTTCGGCGCGCTACATGGCCTGGTATGGCATCGTGATCCTGATATTTATCGTAATCCACATGTGGCAGTTCTGGTTCCAGATGCACTTCGGCAACATGCCAGCCGTCGAAGTGGCGGCCTATGACCATCCGGTGAAAGACCTGTACGCGCCGGTGGTGGCGGCCTTTTCCAACCCGTTCTTCGTGGCCTTTTACGTGATTTCCATGGTGGTCATTGCCTTTCACCTGTGGCATGGCTTCTGGTCTTCTTTTCAGACCCTGGGGCTGAACCACCGCAAGTATACCCCACTCATTCGTCTGCTGGGCTATGCGTATTCCATTGCCATTCCGGCTGGTTTCGCCCTGATTCCGATTGTCGTTTATTTTTCAAGAACCTGAACCATGCATCATCTGCGGCAATTCGGCGGATAAACCAATCACCCATCATTACTAACCGTTCACGCAATTTATATGGCCATCTGGACCGCCCGCGAATCGAAACTCAACGCTAAAACGCCGGCCGGACCGGTGGCAGAGAAGTGGGAAAGTTACAAGGGCCACGTGCCGCTTGTCGCCCCCAACAACAAGCGCCGCATCGACGTCATCGTGGTCGGTACGGGCCTGGCCGGCGCCTCGGCAGCGGCGTCATTGGGCGAACTGGGCTACAACGTGAAGGCCTTTACCTTCCACGATAGCCCGCGCCGGGCACACTCCATTGCCGCCCAAGGCGGTATCAATGCGGCCAAAAACTACCGCAATGACGGCGATTCGGTCTACCGGCTTTTCTACGATACCATCAAAGGCGGCGACTACCGCGCCCGGGAAGGCAACGTGCACCGCCTGGCCGAAGTCTCCAACCACATCATCGATCAATGCGTGGCGCAGGGCGTTCCCTTCGCCCGCGAATACGGCGGACTGCTCGACAACCGCTCCTTTGGCGGCACCCAGGTCAGCCGCACCTTTTATGCCCGCGGCCAGACTGGTCAGCAGCTGCTGATCGGCGCTTATCAGGCTCTGAGCCGCCAGGTGCAGCTCGGTACCGTCCAGATGTACACCCGCCACGAAATGCTGGATGTGGTCACCGTGGATGGAAAGTGCCGTGGCGTCATAGTGCGTAACCTGATCACCGGCGAACTGGAGCGACACGCTGCCCATGCGGTGGTGCTGTGCACGGGTGGTTACGGCAACGTATTCTACCTGAGCACCAACGCCATGCTCTGCAACACGACCGCTACCTGGCGGGCCCACCGGCGCGGCGCTTTCTTCGGCAATCCCTGCTATACCCAGATTCACCCGACCTGTATTCCGGTGTCGGGTGATTACCAGTCCAAACTCACGCTGATGTCCGAGTCGCTGCGCAACGACGGACGGGTATGGGTCCCGAAAAGTGCGGAAGACCGCCTGAAGGATCCGCGCCAAATAGCCGAAGCAGATCGGGACTACTACCTCGAACGCCGCTATCCGGCCTATGGCAACCTGGTGCCGCGCGACATCGCCAGCCGTGCCGCCAAGATCGCCTGCGACGAAGGTCTGGGCGTCGGCAAGTCCGGCCTGGCGGTCTACCTCGATTTTGCCGATGCCATCAAACGCAAGGGCAAGCCGAACGTGGAGGCCGCCTACGGCAACCTGTTCGAGATGTACGCCAAAATCACCGGCGACAACCCTTATGAAGTACCGATGCGCATTTACCCGGCCGTGCACTACACCATGGGCGGCCTGTGGGTGGACTATGAGCTGATGACCACGCTGCCGGGCCTCTACGCCTGCGGGGAGGCCAATTTCAGCGACCACGGGGCTAACCGACTCGGCGCTTCGGCGCTGATGCAAGGCCTGGCCGACGGTTATTTCGTATTACCCTACACCATTGGTTCCTACCTCTCCGAGGAGATTCGCACGGGCGCGGTGTCCACCGATACACCGGAATTTGCTGCGGTGGAGCAGGAAGTGCAGGCCCGTATCAGCCAGCTGCTGGGCATCGGCGGGCAGCAGAGCGTCGAAAGTTTCCACCGGCGTTTGGGCCACATTATGTGGGATAAATGCGGTATGGCCCGCAATGCGGCCGGTTTGCAGCAGGCCATCACCGAGATCCGGGCGCTGCGCGCCGAATTCTGGAGCGACGTGTTCGTGCCGGGTACCTACAACGAATTCAATCCCGAACTGGAAAAAGCCTGG
>JBKJKS010000162.1:0-2826 GCA_046597295.1 Saprospiraceae bacterium | reverse complement strand
GCACGGCGGATTGGGTGTACACCTACACGATCACGCCGCCCACTTCCAGTATTCCTGCCCCCGGCAGTTCTACGGTGAACTGTGTGGCCGAGGCGCAAATCGTTCCCACCCCTCCGGCAGCAAATAATTCTTGTGGGGATGCTTTGACAGTGACTGGCCCGGTGGTCAGTTCCGATCCCACTTGTTCAGGGACAAAAACTTACACCTGGACGTACACGGATTGTACGGGCAGCACGGCGGATTGGGTGTACACCTACACGATTACTCCGCCGACCTTTAGCCTCCCGGCTGCGGGTGCTTCCACGGTAGCTTGCATCGCTGAGGCGCAGGTGGTTCCTACGCCACCGGCGACGAGCAATTCCTGCGGTGATGCGCTACTCGTGACTGGCCCGGTGGCCAGTGCCGATCCAAGTTGCTCAGGCACCAAGACTTACACCTGGACGTACACAGACTGTACGGGTAGTACGGCGGATTGGGTGTACACCTATACGATCACGCCACCCACTTCCAGTATTCCTGCTCCCGGCAGTTCCACAGTGAACTGTGTTGTGGAAGCGCAAATCGTTCCAGTGCCGCCCGCAGTGAGTAATTCCTGCGGCGATGCGCTTGTGGTGACCGGCCCGGTGGTCAGCCCCGACCCCACTTGCTCCGGGACAAAAACTTACACCTGGACCTACACAGATTGTACAGGAAGCACTGTGGACTGGATGTATACTTATACCATCATACCACCGACCTTTACTTTGCCTGCTCCGGGTGGTTCTGCGGTGACCTGCATCGCCGGGGCGCAAATCGTTCCAACTCCGCCTACAGCCAACAATTCCTGCGGCGATGCATTGAACGTTACTGGGCCCGTGGTGAGTACAGATCCAACTTGTTCGGGCACAAAAACGTATACCTGGACATACACGGATTGCACGGGAAATGCTGTGGATTGGATGTACACTTATACAATTGATTTGCCAAGTTTAACAATAGCTTGCCCACCTGCACAAAATTTTTGTGCAGTACCCGGCGACAATTATACTATTCCTTTATTTACTGCAACTGATGTTTGTAATGGAACTATAAATATCGGCTTTGCCATTAACGGATCTACTATTCGCGACGGATCAGGAAATAATGCCAGCGGTAATTTTAACAGTGGCATTTCAATTATAACCTGGACTGCAACCAACAATTGTAATACACTCGCGTGTTCAACAACTGTCATTATCAGCCCGGGTATCACTTCCACGACGAGCGAAACGATTTGTGAAAACGATCTGCCTTATGCCTGGAATGGTCAAACCTATGCCGCCCCCGGCACCTATTCGGTGCCTTTAATGAGCGCCTCCGGGTGTGACTCCATCGCCACCCTGATCTTAACAATCGACCCTTTACCTGCTGTTAGTCAACCACTTAGCATTGAAGCGTGTGCCGGCGCCCTGGTGAGTGTACCTTTCACCGGGACACCTTCCGGAACGACCTTTAGTTGGACCAACGATAATGTGGCCATCGGGCTGGCCAGCGCAGGGAATGGAAGCATCAGCTTTACCAGCGCTATTGTCAATGCTTCGGAAACCGCCACTGTTACGGTCACGCCAATGAGTGGAAATTGTCCGGGGCTACCCAAAATATTTACCATCACCATCAATCCGGCCCCAACGGTTGACCCGCTGGTTGGCCAGACCCTGTGTGCCGGCGATCCCATTGTGGTCACCTTTTCCGGCTCTTCTCCGTCTGCCACCTATAACTGGACGAATACAAATCCCGCCATTGGCTTACCGGCTTCCGGTTCGGGTAATATCAATGCCAGCAGCGCAATGCTAACCACCGTGCAGGTCGCCACCCTAAGCGTTACGCCGGTCGAGAACGGCTGTTCCGGGACCGCCCAAAATTTCACCATCACCGTTCAGCCAATTCCAACGGTTGACCAACCTGCGGACCTGGTTGCCTGCGGAGGCGGCACGATCAACATTCCGTTGACCGGTACGCCAAGCGGTACAACCTTCAGCTGGACCAACGACAACCCCGCCATTGGGCTAAATGCTTCGGGAATAGGCAATATTAGTTTTGCCAGCGCTATTCCGGCCAATCAGGAAGCAGCCACCATTACGGTAACACCTGAAAATGGCTCCTGCCCGGGTGTGCCGGTCAGTTTTACCATTACTATTAACCCCGCGCCGACGGTTGACCTGCCTGCCGGTCTCAACCTCTGTGCCGGCGAGCCGCTGGAGGTCACTTTCTCGGGATCCTCGTCCTCTGCGTTATATAATTGGACCAACAGTAATACGGCTATCGGGATATCTGCCTCCGGAACGGGCAATATCAGCGCCATTAGTGCTAATGTGACCAGTGTACAAACGGGCAACCTGGTCGTAACACCCGTGGAAAACGGTTGTTCCGGACCCGCTCAGAACTTCAGTATTACGGTGAATCCGGTCCCCACCATCAATCAACCCGTCGATATAGTCGTGTGCGGCGGCGCGGCGGTCAATGTACCTCTGACCGGTACGCCAGCGGGCCTAACCTTCAGTTGGACCAATGACAATCCCGCGGTTGGATTGGGTACGTCGGGCACGGGAAATATTAATTTCACCAGCGCGGTAGTGAGCACTTCGCAAGTCGCTCAGGTGGAAGTGACGCCGCAAAGTGGCGCTTGCCCGGGTACACCGGTCACTTTTACGATTACCGTGGACCCTGCGCCCACCGTAGATCCACCCGCCGGCCTCAATCTCTGTTCCGGTGACCCGATGGAGGTTATATTTTCGGGATCGTCGCCCTCGGCCGGGTATAGTTGGACCAATAGTAATCCCGCCATCGGCTTGCCAGCCTCGGGTGTAG
>JBKJKS010000092.1:0-6628 GCA_046597295.1 Saprospiraceae bacterium | reverse complement strand
CCCTTTCCTGCCATTGGATGATGTCTTCCGCCAGCTTCTTTACTTCCGGGTCGCGGAGATCGGCATGTTTACTAGTCAGGATGGCTGATGAGTGATGCGGGATCATTGCTTTCATATACTGCTTATCCTGTACAAATGTCTGCGTTCGGAGCAGCGTCAGGGCCAGTATAAATACAGCGATGCTGGATATACCGATGACAACGTTCCATTTCTGGTTATTATACATCTTACGCATGAGCGTCAGCATCAGTAAGGCCATAGGTGACACCATCAACAGAGACATATAAAATCTGGTGAGACTTAAAAAAATATGATCTGCCGCATAAACATTCAAAAACATCACGGCGTACATGATGCAAAATGATACGATCAGCATTATGGCGAATTTCTGGTAGTTTTTGCTACCCATGTGGTCCATGCTTTCCATTTTCTGAAAATTTTAGATGAAGTAATAACTCAATGCCAGACTGCCTGTTTCTATTAAAATCACATCATCCCATCCTCGAAAACCTTCATCACCTGCAGGGCTTCCCTGGGCTGGTTTTTTTCTCCTTTGAAATCCAGCTGGTATAAGTCCGTCCGCCGGTCTTTCAGATTGCGCACACTGCCGGAATGGCGCAGGTCGTGCAACAAGCCCAGGTCTACATCCGCAATGACCAGCATCTCCGTATTCGGGGTGGCTTCCGCCTTGATGCCATTGACCGGGAAAGGGAAATCGCAGGGGGTAAATAGCGCGCTCTGGGCGTATTGAATATCCATGTTATGCACCTTGGGCAGGTTGCCGACGCTGCCGGCAATGGCCACAAAGCATTCGTTTTCCACGGCGCGCGCCCGGGCGCAGAGTTGGACCCTCGAAAAAGCGTTTTGCGTATCGGTCAGAAAAGGCACGAAAAGAATGTTCATGCCTTCATCGGCCAACAGGCGCGACAGTTCCGGGAATTCCACGTCATAGCAAATCAGGATGCCGATCTTTCCACAATCCGTATCGAAGGTGCTTAGTTTGTTGCCGCCTTTCAGTCCCCAGCACTTGACCTCATCGGGCGTCACGTGGAGTTTTTCATACTGCTCCCGGCTGCCGTCGCGGCGACACAGGTAACCGATGTTGTAGAGCTGACCGTCGCGCAACAAGGGCATACTGCCGGTAATAATATTAATGTTGTAGCGTAAGGCCAGTTCGCCAAATTTGTCCCGGATACGCTCGGTATATTCGGCCAGTATCCGGATAGCTTCTCCCTCCGGCAACTCGTTGTGCAGGGCCATCAGCGGGGCGTTGAAGAACTCGGGGAACAGGGCGAAATCGCTGCGGTAGGCCGACACGGCATCCACGAAATATTCCATCTGTTCAAATAGTTCTTCCACGGTGCGGTACAGCCGCATTTGCCATTGCACCAGGCCCAGCCGCACGACTGACTTAGAAGGCCGGTGCCCTTTGGGTTTGGGAGGCGTGTAATAGATGTTGTCCCAACGTAGCAGGGTCGCAAACTCTTTGGATTCCTCGTCCCCCAGCAAATAACCGCGCAACACCTTGCGCACGTGAAAGTCGTTGGATAACTGAAAGTTCAGCGTAGAATCCTGGAGCTCCTTATTCTTTACCTTTTCGATATAAGCGCGGGGCGAAAGTTCTTCCGCGTGGGCATGGTAGTTGGGAAGGCGCCCGCCAAAGACGATGCCGGACAGGTTCAGCCGTTCGCACAGTTCTTTGCGGGCATCGTACAGGCGACGCCCCAGGCGGCGACCCCGAAAATCGGGATCCACGAATACATCGATGCCGTAGAGCGTATCGCCCGCCGGATCGTGGGTCACGAAGGTGAAATTACCGGTGATATCCCGGTAGGTATGATGATCGCCAAAGCGGTCATACTGCACGATGATGGACAAGGCACAGCCAACGATTTGGTCATTGATGGTCACCACCAGCTGTCCCTCCGGGAAAATATCGAGTAACCGGCCAATCTGGTGTTCTTTCCAGAAGGCATCCGGCATTTGCGCATAAGCCCGGATCATACAGGCTTTCAGTCCACCGTAGTCGGCCATGCGGAGCGGGCTTATTTTTACAATATCCATAATTTTGATCGTATAGCTTTGATTATGAAAAACTTAGCGTGCAAAGATCGTTAAGAGCAATCCGCCAAAACCTGATGGCTATCAGGTTTTGGCGGATTGGCACCGATTTTTGCCGGAAATCAGGCGGTATCTACGGGGTCGGAGGCGACCTTTACCTGGTGCAGCACCATTTGCGGAAACGGAATATGGATGCCATTTTCCTGAAAAGCCTTGACCATGGTAAAGCGCAGCCGGCTCTTGGTACTCTCGATACGAAACACATTATTGCTCCAGAAGACCAGTTCGAAATCGAGCGAAGAACTGCCAAAATTCATGAGTCGCACAAAGGGCAGGTAAGGGGCAATTTGTAATACATCGTCATGCTGTTCGGCGCAGGCAACCAGCGTCTTTTCCACTACCCGGACATCAGAATCGTAGGCTACCCCCACATTGATGACAAAGCGGGTGGGGTTGGCATTATGGGTCCAGTTGATGACATTCTCATCAATAAATTTATGATTTGGAACAATAACAATTTTGTCGTCGCGGGTAGCGACCGTGGAAGTGCGCAGCGATACATCCATCACTTTAGCCACCCAGCCGCCTACTTCCACTACGTCCCCGGTTTTTACCGTGCCATCCAGCAGAATGATGATGCCGGAGACAAAATCCTTGAATACGCCCTGCAAACCGAGGCCAATACCCACCAGCAGGGCCGCTGAACTGGCGACCAGAAAGGTAATGTCTATTCCCAGGGATTGCACCGTCAGGATGATACCAAAGGTCCACAAGACGTAGCCGATCAATTGCACAAACGACGTCTGCCGACCCTCCGGCACCGCCCGGGCGCGCATGGAGCGGCGCACCACCGCCGCTAGCAAGCGCAGTAACAGGCGGGTCGTGATCAGGATAAAGAGGACGGTGAGGATACTGCCGACCGTAATGACCAGAGAACGGGTGTTTAACAGTTCGTAATTAAATATTTCATTCATAAGAGAGCGGCTATTAAATGATCAACCGGACGCCGCCCAGTTCCGACACCCGGTAGGGAAATCGATCACCCGGCGAGCCGATGAACATAAAGTTTTTGGCGATGCCCCATTTTTGGGAGAGCTCCTCGATGAGTTCGGGGCCGAACTGGCCTTCGATTTCGATATATTCAATATTCACCTCCGGATAGGCCCGGTCCAGCACTTCGAGGTCGTGGCGCAAAGGTTCGTTCCGGACCTGGCCGGGTTGCATCACGGTTACGATTTTCAGGTTACCGGTTTTTTCGTTGTTTTCCACGTACTGCAGCACCCGGTTCAGGACCGCCACATTGTCGCCTTTGGTAAAAAAGACAAACTCCTGGGCGTTGATCTTTTCCAGCATTTTTTTCAGGTACAGGCTGCTGATGAGGACAAAATGGCGTACCGGGCGATACAGATAATCAAGGGAATAGAGCAGGAGGCGCACAATACGGCCCCGGTTGAGCATCAGGAAAGTAAAGCCCAGGGCAGGCGTCAGGTATTGAAAAAATACGAACAGCGAGTCGGGATTCAGTTGCGCATTGCCCCAAAAAGCCGCGGCGACCAGGCCAATGGCCAGCAACACGATCAGCGGATGCGCCCGTACCGGACGGGGCAGTTTGGCGCGTTTGATTTTAAGCAGCAAATTACCCAGCCCGAACAAGGCCATTACCGCCAGAAACGAAAAAGTATAGACGCCCGCCAAAGCAATCAAATCACCCGCAGTAGCGAATAACACCGTCACGCACAGGATAAAAAAGCCGATGATGATGCGATAATTGGCGCCCCGCCGGTTTTTGGCCAGGAAGTAATTGGGCAGCACCCGGTCCAGGGTGATCCGCTCGACCAGCCCGGTCACGCCCACGAAGGAGGTCAGCACTGCACCGCTCAACACCAGCACCGCATCTATGGAAATCAGCCAGCCCAGCCAATTGCCCCCGACGGTAGCGCCCAGGAAGGCAAGAAAGGATTCCCGGTGTGCCCCTACCTGCGCCAGCGGTATAATGGCCAACGCCAGCAGGGCAATGACCGGATTGAAGAAACTGACCACTGCCCACATATTGCGCAGCGTCTTGCGAAACACCCCGGCCTGCTGCTCCTCCACGAAATTAGCCGAACTCTCGAAACCGGAAATGCCCAGCATGGCCGCCGAAAAACCGAGGAACAAAGCCGTGGTAAAATCGCCCGCCAACACGGGTTGCTGCCAGTTGGAGGTGAAAGTGGTCGTGCCATGATACAATAGAAAATAACCACCCACCAGTACCAGCAGCGTCAGGGCGGCCAGATGCGTGATGAAAATGACCACCGCTACAATGGCCGACTCGCCGATGCCGATCAATGCCAGGCCCATGAACACCGCCAGCAGCACGATCGTGGCCATTTGAATGGGCAGTATTCCGACCATGTTGTGCAGGTAGTGCATGGCCTCGTTGGCGGAGATGACCGCCGTGGCCATGTACGACAGGATGGTGAGGCAGGCTGCCGCCGAGGCCATTTGCTTGGAGGTGGTGTTGAGCAGGGCATTGTAGGCTCCGCCATTGAGCGGCAGGGCGCCCACCACCTCGCCATAAATCCGGCGATAGAAAAACAAAACCACGGCGACCAGCAGTAAGGAAATCCAGGCAAACTGCCCGGCATACAAAATGGTCAGGGCGGATACGTACAGGCAGGAAGAACTGATGTCGTTGCCGCAGATGGCGGTAGCGCGCAGCTCGTTGAGTTTTTGGGGATGCGTGGCAGCAGTCATAACAAGCAAATAAAGAACCGGTTTTATGAGCCTTTGCATGACTCCTGTTTCTTCCGATTCAGAAAAGGCACAAGGTAGGGGCTTTGTCAGGCTACTGGCTTTTCCGGCCTACTTCCTGTAGTCTGGTCTGCACTTTCTAAAATGCGGCCTGCGCACGTGGCACCCATGTATCGGGCAAGGGGGGGGCATAGTCGGAGCGCATCGCTTGCCCAAGGTCGTGGTCGAGGCGTTGAACGGGACGAATGCTGAGGACCGGCACTTTGGCGTGGTGCACGATCTGCTGGGTATAGGGGCCAATAAAAAAATCTCGGATGCCCTGGTCCAGTGTCGCCGTGATCGCGATGAGATCTATTTGTCGCACGTCGGCCGTGTACAGCACGGCTTCCGCCACCTGTTTGGAGGGTTGCAGCAGCTGGGTGATGCACTCCACCTCATCGTCGCGTAATCGACTGCTGAGGTGCAGGATGCTCTCTTCCACCCAGTTTTTGGAGGCAGGCCGGTTGGGACTTGGCAAACCAAGTACGTAGAGGACCACCTGGTTTTGGTTGCGGCGGATGATTTTACGCAGAAAATCATACTTGTCCAAAGCCCCCGGCGTGTCGCGCACGGGAAACAGTATTTTGGAAAAGGAGGTCCATTTGCCGGTCGGCGGTACGGTCAGCACCGGGCAGAAAGCGTGCCGGATGACTACGTAGGCATTGGTGCCCAGGAAAAACTCCCGAAACCCCGAAGTGCCGTGGGTACCCATAACGATCATTTCCGCCGCGTGCTTTTCCGCGAATTTGCAGATCTCCGCCGGTACGGCTCCCTGCACTACTTCCCCCGTTATCTCCAGGTCTTGCTCCGCCACCAACTTTTCCGTCAGTTGGCTGAGCATGTTCCGGGCCTCCTCGTGTATGGTTTCTATCATCGGGAAAGTCGTACTGACGGGAACTACTTCGTGGTGGTAAGCCAGGAAACTTTCGTTGACCACGTGTAACAGGGTGAGCTTGGCGCCCTGGTGTTTGGCCAGCGCTATAGCGGTCTCCATCGCATTGAGCGACGCAGGAGAAAAGTCAATCGGGACCAGAATATGTTTAACGTTCCAGCTGTTCATTGCGAATACTTTTGACATTAAATAATACGGCAAAAGTAAGGCGGCCAGCAGTTTTAAAACCTGACGGGCATCAGGTTTTAAGACAGTCACCAGGGCTTTGTGGAAAATCACTGGGGCGTAAGGGCTAGTCGGCGGGCAAAATTAGTTAAGGCTGTTTTTGGCGTAACTGGCTGATCTTCATTGCCTATTTGCCTTTTGCAATGTTGCCCATTTATTTACCTTTAGCCCCGTTTCGGAAAAAAGATGAACGACGAACAAAAGCAAACGGAACTCCGCAAATATTTCTTTAAGCCGCCGCCTTTCTGGGAGACGCTGCCGACGGATACCTGGGGGGAATTACGGACCCTGTGCTCGGCACAGACCTATCCGAAGAAGACCTTGATATACAGTGAAGGCAGTTCGCCCCGGTCCCTGTACATTATTCGGAAAGGGCGGGTGAAAGTCTTCATTATCAACAATGAAGGGGCGGAGCAGGTTATCTATTTTCTGGGCAAAGAAGAAGTGTTCGGTCATCGCTCCATCGTCTGCGACGAACCCAGCCCGGTATTTGTCGAAGCCATTGATAACTGCATTTTAGACTGCATCCCACGCTATCATTTTGAGGATTATTTACGTAAATCTCCCGAACTGAATGCTTCGTTTTTGTACTATCTCGGCCACGAATTCCGGGTCTTTGTGCATAAATTAAGCGTGTTTTCCCAAAAGCCGGTGATCGAAAGGGTCGCCCTGGCCCTG
>JBKJKS010000649.1:0-2804 GCA_046597295.1 Saprospiraceae bacterium | reverse complement strand
GGCGCTGGCTTTGGCCTGCTCCAGTGTGGCCAGCGCCGGCGTATGCCAGGCGCCGCAGACTACGGCGATGTGGCCATATCCGGCTTTTTCCGCCGCCCGAATGCTCTGCCGCATGTGGGCTTCGCGCAGCAGGGTCTCCAGGGTTTCGGGCTGGGCCTTGTCGGCGCGCAGTGCGGTCATCAGTTCCAGTACAATGGGAAAAATGCCGGCAGCATCGGTTCGCCGTTCGAGCAGGGCATCCCACCAGCGCTCGGGATCGGTGTAGCCGGCCAGCAGGGCCATGCGCTGGAAAGGATCGGTCTCCGCTTCGGACGGGGCCAGGCCAGGCAGTTCCGGCGCTTTTTCCGACGCGCTGTCCCGCAGGCCGAACAACTGGTTCATGGGCAGATCCATGAATTGCAGGGGAGTATTATTTTCCAGACCAAAGCAGATGGCCTGCCATTCCGGAGAAAATTCGGCGAATGGAAAAAAAGACGCCTGCCGCAGCTGGCGGGGGTTGTAGACCAGCAGGGCCACCGGCGGGCGCATTTCTCTATGCCCAATCAGCGGCAGCAGATGCTGCGCATCGGGCGGGCCTTCGATCAGGATGACGTCGGGCGGACGAGCGGCCAGCGCCAGGCGGAGGCTGCGCGCCGAGCCGGGGCCGTGGTGGCGAATGCCGAAAATCTCAATGTGGGCTTTTTTAATGATCAATGATGAATGCTACATGATGAATCAGAACACACTGTGGCGAAATTCACTATTCCGGATTCGCTGGCCGGAACGGGGAGTTTTGCAGGTGGATTTGCACCAGCCGGCTGCAAAAAAACAGGCTGAGGTAGAGGGACAGGGTGGCCAGCACCAGCAGCCAGTCGGACCAACGCTGAATGATTAGCACATCGTAGGCGCCGTGGAGCAGTACGGCCAGCCCGAAGCCCTGGGCCAGCAGTGAGCTGCGTCTTGGGGGGTTGAACTTGGCCAGTCCGGCGAAGTAGCCGATCACTACCGCGAAGACCAAGTGGGCCGGCACGGCGGTAAAAGCGCGCACGAGAATGGTGTCAAAACCAAAACGATAGGCGTACAAAATGTTTTCCATGGTGGCAAAACCCATCGCGACCAGCACCGCGTACACGACCCCGTCGAGCGGCTCATTGAAAAAGCGATAGGGAAAGGCGGCGATCAGCAGCACGAGGCCTTTCCAGATTTCCTCATTGCAGGAAATGGCGACGAACGCCAGCAAAAATGTCGCCCAGGCCTGGTGGCGATGCGGACCGAGCTGCTGGAAGGTGATGATTTCCACCTGCACCGCCGGCCAGGTAGCCAGGGCGCCCAGGGCAAAGCAGACCACCAGCGGCACGAGCGCCTCGCGTTCGTACTTGTCCACCCAGAAGATGCCGATACTGATCAGCACTCCGGGCAGGATGGCCAGGGTGACGAGGAGTGGGTGCATGCAGCTGCTTGTTTTTTATAACGGGGGATTTCTCCGGGCAGGTAGCCAATACAGACGCGTGGTTTCATCAGCTCAAATCCGGTGGAAGCGTGAAATTATGGCGAATTGAGGAGTTCCGGAAAAATGATTCTCGCCACAACCCGGCGGTGCGCCGGTAACCGAGTAGTTTTGTCCGGACACTTAAACCGCTCTTTACTCCATGACCTGTTCTGCATTTTTCAAAAAACCGCTGCCCTTATTCTGCTGCTTTTTCCTGCTGGTACACACTGCCCAATCCCAGGATAACCAGCCGGCGCTGGCACCCGGTTTTCTTAACGAAATTGGGCTGGATTTTGCGCCCTTCGTCCGCGGTCAACAAGGCGGGAGCCTGATTTACAAGCATAGAATCGGGTCTGTCAAAGTTAAAAAGTGGCAAAAGCAAACTGCTCTCCGAGTCGTAGCCGGCTTTTACAAAGATCCAATCGTAGCGGGTGATTACCAGTACCAACGGAATGACACGCTCTTTAAAGTGGGCAGTAATGCCTATAAGGCAAACCGGTTTTTTGCCGACATTGGTCTGGAACGCCAGCTGGACAGGAACAGGTTCCGGTTTTATTACGGTGCTGAAGTCGGCTACCGGGGTAGTCGTTCCAAACCGGTTAGTCGTATAGAGGCAATTGTGCAGGATACAGCCTTTGTATATAGTGTTACGCAAACTAACTTTATTCGCAACGGGCCAGAAGTATCAGTGTTCAGCGGCGGCCAGTATCGGTTCCTGCCCCATTTCAGTCTCGGTTTGGAAGTGCACCTGTCATTCGGCCTCGAGTTCAACACCAATGAACGGGTCCGCAATAATGGACCCGTCGCCACCGACCGTAACCTTGTATTTGTAGGGGCCACCAACCTGCTGCATTTACTGTATCTGAGTTACCATTTCTGAATAAAAGAGTTTACCACGACGTCACGACGGGACACGACGACCAAGACGTTTAATATTGCGTTGTGGTTCGTCGTGCCGTCGTGGTATGAATTCCTGATTCCGCTTTCCGCAGGACGGTTTCAGAAAACATGCAGGTCAACCCAAAGCCCCATCTTTTGTTGTACATGTCACGTTGGCGCGATGTGCGGATCCTAACCGGCGCCGGCCCTTCTTTTTAAACAAATTCAACCACCGCATGAGCGCCATTACCGTTGACCAGCAACTCGACCGATTCGGCTACCTCGATCTGGAAGTGGACCCCACCCTGGACCTGGTGGCGGAAATCAATCGCCTGAAAAAGGAAAAAAACGCCGTCATCCTGGCCCACTACTACCAGGAATCGGAGATCCAGGACCTGGCCGACTACATCGGCGACTCCCTGGGCCTGTCGCAGCAGGCAGCGAAGACCGAGGCCGA
>JBKJKS010000579.1:0-3940 GCA_046597295.1 Saprospiraceae bacterium | reverse complement strand
TCCTCCGAGCCCTACCCGTTTGCCGAAAAACATTTTGCGCCTTTGCAAGAGGCTTGCCCACAGGCCCGTGTCCAGCTCGTGGACGGAGAAGCCTTTTCCTGGTATGGCAGCCGGCTGCTACAGACGCCTGCCTACTTCCAAAGCTTGTACGACGAACTGCCAGATCCGTCGTCCCAGCAGGCCGGTTGACGGGCTGGGCCGGGCGTTCCCGGTGCCGGCGATTCGACGGACTTGGAAGTCCGTCGTGCAGCAGGGGCAAAAACTTCGGCCGGGTCCGGACAACCCTTTTTAATTTTTGGACTTCCTGTGACGAAACTGGCGCCGTTTATAGATTTACCTTTAGCGCCTGAACTTTTTGTGCGTGGCCTTGTCCCAACCGGATCGGCTTCGCCCAACTTAAATGCTACCCAAAACATGAAAAGTACTTTACTGCTGCTCGGTTTGCTCGTTTTTATCTGCACTGCCCGGGGCCAAACTGATTTTAAAATCCCCACCGGCCGACAGCCGGGTGAGCTGCTGGTTCAACTCGCCGATGATGCCGATCCACAGCGCGTGCTCGCCGCGCTGCGCCAGTCCGACGGGCGGGCCAGTTCCCTGTACCTGAAAAAGACCGTCGCCGCCAGCTGGCATATTTACTTGCTCGGCTTCGACGAGGCCACTGCCGACGCGGATGCCCTGTGGTCGCTGGCCCTGCATACGCCCGGCATCCGGACCGCCCAGTGGAATTATCTGGTGGAAGACCGCCTTACCCCCAACGATCCCCGGTGGTCGCAGCAAATTGATATGGACCTGATCCGGGCCGCCGATGCCTGGGAAGCTTCCACCGGTGGGCTTACTTCCACGGGTGATACCATCGTAGTGGCGGTGCTGGAAAAAGGGGCCTTGCTCGAGCACCCCGACTTGGTGGACAATGTCTGGTACAACTGGCGGGAAGTGCCGGACAATAACCTGGACGATGATAATAACGGCTATGTGGACGACTTTCGCGGGTACGATGTACGGCTCGGTGGCGACGGTCCCGGCAATGTCGGCAGCCATGGCACGTCCGTCAACGGCATTATCGGGGCGCGGGGCAACAACAGCACCGGGGTAGCCGGCGTGAACTGGGTGGTGAAACTGATGAACTTTTCCAACGTCGGCGATGATGCCGAAATCGTCACGGCCTACGAATACGCCACCAAAATGCGCCGCCGCTATAACCAGAGCAATGGCCTGGAAGGGGCTTTCGTGGTGGTGACCAACGCTTCCTTCGGGCGCGATTTTGCCCGGGCGGTGGATCATCCGCTGTGGTGTGCTGCTTACGACTCGCTGGGGGCGGTCGGGGTGCTCAGCGCCGGCGCTACCTCCAACGGCAACGTCAATGTGGACGTGGAAGGCGATATGCCCAGCACCTGTCCCAGCGAATACCTGTTGATCGTCAACAACGTGATCGCCGCCACCGGCGCCAAAAGCCCGGCGACCGGTTATAGCGCTACTTCGGTGGACCTGGGCGCACCCGGCGACAACAGCTTCACCACTTCCAACGCGGGCACCATGGCCAGTTACGGCAACTTCACCGGCACCTCGGCGGCTACACCCCACGTCAGCGGGGCCATTGCGCTGTTGTACAGCCTGGATTGCGCTCAACTTATCAGTGATGCGCTCATTGCCCCGGCCAACTGCGCCCGCCGGGTGCGGGACGTGGTTTTTAATAATGTGGAACCTACCCCCTCGCTCAATAACGTGACGACCACCGGTGGGCGACTGGACCTGGCCAATTGTGTGAAAGGCGTACGCCAACTATGTGAAGCGTCCGTTGGTCCGTTGAAATTTTTGGAATGCCGTCATTTTGCCGACAACACCTGGGAGGTTTATTTTCAAACGCCCACGCTGGAAGCCCATAGCTTCCGGGTATTCAACATGCTCGGCCAACTCATGTATGAAACAAAAGTACAGCCGGCCCAATTCGCCGCCAGCCGGGTCACTTATGACGCTAACAACCTGCCCCGGGGCGTGTACGTGATGACTTTGAGTCGTGGAAAGTTCCGGGTATCGAAAAAATTTCTGAAAATTTAAAAAATGCGGTTTGGTTTTTTGGCGGTCACGGTTCTATCTTTGCAGCCCAAAACCAGAAAATGACATGGCTCCGTAGCTTAATGGATAGAGTCCCTGACTACGGATCAGGAGGTTAGAGGTTCGAGTCCTCTCGGAGTCACCACAATCGAAGTGTTTGAGTGTGTGGGTCTTAGCCTGCACACTCATTTTTTGAAACCATTATTTCAACCAGAACACTTAAGCTAAACAGTATGTCTAAAGTATGCGACCTGACGGGGAAAAGACCGATCTCCGGTAACCACGTTTCGCACTCCAATGCTAAAACCAAGCGCCGTTTTTACCCGAACCTGCAGACAAAAAAGTTTTTTATGCCGGAAACAGGGGAATGGGTAACGCTGAAAGTGAGCACCTCCGCCATGCGCACCATCTCCAAACTGGGCTTGTACCAGTACATCAAAAAACTGGAGAAAAAAGGCGAAATCATCTACCACGGAGACAGCATCTAAGCGAAAGTCCCACCGTCAAAAATTTTATTACCCATGGCAAAGAAAAGCAAAGGCAATCGCATCCAGGTGATACTCGAGTGCACGGAACACAAGACCAGTGGCCTGCCCGGTACTTCCCGTCACGTGACGCAGAAGAACCGTAAAAATACACCCGAGCGGATGGAGTTGAAAAAATACAACCCCATCATGCGCAAGTACACGGTGCATCGCGAAATCAAGTAATACTTACCATTAAAAAACTGCAAAGGTTATGGCCAAGAAAGTTTCCAAGAACGCCCGTGTTGCGCAGCGTGCCGCCAATGCGGGTTCCGGTAAAGACCACGTGAAAGTGGTGAAGTCCGTGAAAGACCCGGTGACGGGTAAGTACAGCTATAAGCAAATGATCCTGCATAAGGACAAAGTAAAAGACTTCTTCGCCGACGCGAAGTAAGACGTATTACCAGATCCGGATATTCAGAGCCGGCTGCTGCGCTTTCCAGCGCAGCAGCCGGCTTTTTGTGTTGGTGGGAAAACTTCCTTAATTTCGTCCAAAATTGTAGATGCATGGGGAACCTACAGGAACAACCCGACGATACGACCTTCGTGATGCGGCATAAGTTTCGTGGCGGTAGCCTGGAACTCAAGTACCCGCGCCGGTTAACGGAAGCGGAATTCCGGTCATTCTGTGCCGAAAACCGTAATCTGCGGGTGGAACAAGACAAAAGTGGAAATCTCCTCGTTATGCCTCCAGTTGACACCGATGGCGGAATCGTTGAAAGCCATGTACACGGCCTCTTGTATAATTGGTGGCTTCAAACTAAAAAAGGGTATACGTTTAGCCCTACCACGGGTTTCAAACTTCCCGATGGCTCCACCCGTTCTGCCGATGGCGCCTGGGCGAGCGCCGACAAGGTGACTGCGCTCAGTCCGCAGCAACGCAAAAAATTCGCACCGCTTGTTCCTGATTTCGTCATCGAAGTCCGCTCCCAAAGCGATCGCCTTCCTAAATTGAAAAAGAAAATGACCGATACGTGGATGGATAACGGCGTCCGACTGGCCTGGCTGATCGATCCGAAAATGGAACGCGCCTATGTGTACCGCCCCGGTCTAGTGGTAGAAGAAGTGATCGGATTCGACCATGCGCTTTCGGGGGAAGACGTCTGCCCGGGATTTACGCTGGACCTAAGCAAGTTACGGTAGTGGTTGATGAGGGTTGATAATCAACATCCTGTATATGCAACATCCTCCCATTTAATTCACTACCCAAGTTATGGTAAGTAAGAGATGAGGGTTGAATAAGAAAACCGGCTGCTTCGCTTGACGCGAAGCAGCCGGTTTTCTAGTACGACAAATGTTTTTGCTGCTGGTCTTTACCGCCGCCCCAGAAACATGGATGCGATGTAAAGCAGCTGGACCAGTGC
>JBKJKS010000575.1:0-9703 GCA_046597295.1 Saprospiraceae bacterium | reverse complement strand
GAAGAAATCCGTCTCGAACGGCAGAATGACCAGCATCTGGTCCACATCACGCTTGATAGTGTGCACCCGCAGATCTGGGCCTGGCATAGTTCGCGGGTGCAAGCTATCAAGCGTGATGTGGATCAGATGCTGGTCATTCTCCCCTTCGAGACGGATTTCTTCCTGAAGTATGGCGTCCAGGTGCAGTATGTCGGCCACCCACTACTCGATGCGATCGACACCTCCGCAGGAACAATGGTACAGGGCATTACCGGCAATGCAGGCGAGCACGTGCCCCCATCCGCTCCGGTCATCGCCTTGCTGCCCGGCAGTCGCCGGCAGGAGGTGCAACGCATCCTGCCGGCCATGCTCGCAGTGACCCCTTTTTTTCCTGAGTATCAGTTCGTGGTGGCCGGCGCCACGTCTTTATCCGCCGATTTCTACCGGCCTTTTATGGAGGGCCATTCCAATATATCGCTGGTCAGCGGTCAGACCTACGATTTGTTACGCAGGGCCCGGGCAGCACTGGTCAAATCCGGCACTTCCACCCTGGAGGCCGCCCTGTTTCGGGTGCCCCAGGTCGTCTGCTACGCCGGCAATCCCCTCTCCTACTATATTGCCCGGCAATTGGTCAACGTCCGCTACATATCCCTGGTCAACCTGATTATGGATCGTCCGCTGGTTAAGGAATTAATTCAAAATGATTTGAATACGAATAACTTACGTATCGCCTTAGCTGAAATACTCGATCCAATAGCGGCAGCGGATTTACAGGAAGGGTATGCGGAGCTGCGCCGCCGCCTGGGCGATGGCGGTGCATCGGTCCGGGCGGCGGCCGCCATCCTGGCCACGGTGCGGAAGGAAAATCCGGCCTAAACTTTTTGAAAGGGTAGGGTAAAAACCTGGCCTTCGGTCCTGACCACCACTCTGTAGGCGCCAGGTGGCAGGAGGGTGACATCCAATGGTGTGGTACCACTCGAATGAACAATAACGAACAGCCACTCCTTCCCCGCCTCGTCGCGTATGGTAATTTTTCCCTGTCTGCATTTTTTGAGGCGCAGGGTGGTAGTCACCGTGGCAGCCTCCAGATGCACCGTGTTTTGCGGTGGGATGGACACAAAGTCCTGTAAATTCAGCGGCAACAGTTGCACGTCCCGGTAACGGGAAACGATGGCGACCAGTGAAACCGGTTGGGCAGGAACCGGCGCACCGGTCAATTTGCTGCCCTTCCGAAGGTATATCTTGCTCCGCAACCCTTGATCATCCTCCACGTCAAAAGTGCCGCTGGAAAAGGTGTCTTTTTTATCGGCAAAGCGCAGCATTTCCACCCGGACCAGCTGGCTCTCATACGCCGGGCCCAGTTCCGCTAACCGGATAATTCTGGGTGTAGGCAAAGGCTGGCCGCGCAGCAGGATGCGGCAGGCCGTGATGGGGCTGATTTGCAGCAGGTCATTATACAGACTCAGCTGACCACTCATCTCGATGCTATCACCTTGCTTCAGAGAAAATTTAAGTCCCTCGGATGACCCCTTGCCGGGAAAAGCGGCGATACCCGCCGTACCATCCTGCAGGTAGCGTATTTTGCCCATTTCTGCACCGCTCGTAACTATAGCCCGTACGGTGACGCTGCTGCCTGTTGATAAAGCCCGGGCCTGGGCAATAGTGATGACCTGAGCGGGGAGTCCACTGGCAAAGGCTGTTAAAAGCAGCAGGATGGATAGCGTGCGAAAATTCATAGTTATCCAGACGATAATTTTGACACTTGTAACCCGGAGAAAAAGCGGCTGTGCTGGTTTCTACATGAACGTGGACAGTTTTTAATCAGTGTACCACCGTCACGTCTCCGTAAAACAATTCGGTGGTGCCGTCGAAATACTGGACTTCGGTCACGTACACGTACACGCCCGGTAGCACGAACTGGCCCCGGTGCATACCTGACCAGCCAAACTGCGGATCATTGGCCGGTAAATCGAGCCCTTCGTACACGCATTCACCCCAGCGATCGTACACCCGCAGAAAACGCACGTTACTTACCTCCGGTCCGGCAAATACGGCCAGTACATTATTATACGTATCCGACCGCAGGTATATACTGTTGGGGATGTAGACCCGCCGGGTTTTGTCCACCATCACCAGAATGCGGTCGCTGGCCTGGCAGCCGGACGTATCTTCGACCAGTACTTCGTAGGCCTGGGTTTGAGGTGGCTTGGCCCAGGTCGCCTGGTCGGTCGGTTGCTGCAGATAATCCGTGGGCGTCCATTGAAAAATAGTGACGGCATTGGAGTTGACCTCCGCTTCCAGCAAGATGCTGTCGCCAAAATTCAGCGTCACGTCGGGGCCGAGATTCACCAGCAGTTGGGGTGGGGCCATGATCGTCACGGTTTCCTGCGTCATGCAGCCATTGATGTCGGCAATTGATAAGGTATACGAGCCGGTGGGCAGGGGATTGATGTTCAACGGTAAAGAATCCACCGGTTGGCTGCCCTGCCCGTTGAGTGCCAGGGTATAAGGCCCCGTGCCACCGCTGATAGCATCAATGGTCAGGCTGCCATTGATATCGCCAAAACAAGGTGGCGCCTGGGTAACGTATTGGACATCCAGTGCGGGCGGCGCCGTCAGCAGGAAAGAATCGCGGAACGTGCAGCCCGCCTGATCGGTCAGCACCACGGCATAAGCTCCGGCGGCCAAGTCATCCAGTTGTAACCCGCTGGCGCCATGCATCCAGCTGGCCGTAATGGGCAACACACCACCGATGGGGCTGATGACAATAGACCCATCGGCCGTATTGAAGCAACTGACATTGAAGCCACCGAATACCGGTACGGTGGCCGTTGCGGACAGACTGCTGACGGTGACGGTGACCGGGGTACCGAGCAGCGGCGGACAGGCGTTGCTGCTGGCGACAAGATTGGAAATGGTGTAAGTGGTTGTATTTCCGGGGCTTACGCTGAAAACAGCTCCATTTTGTACGCTGTCGAGCTGGATCGCGACGGCCCCTCCGCTGACAGTCACGTCGTACGAACTGCCCCCGCTCAGTTGCAGGCTCAGCTGCGCAGAGTCGCCGGCGCAAATGGTCATGTCCTGCTGGATCGATCCCATCGGTGCAGCATCCACCTGTATGGTGGCCATGCCACTCACCGTGCCGACACAATGGCTGTCCTGTACGCTGATGAGCGTGTAGATTTGCGTGGTCAGCACGTTGCTGGTGGAAATAAAAAACGTGTTCAGCGGAGCATTGATCACGGCCTGCGGATTGCCGTTGAGGGCGTACGTCAGCTGAAATGGAGCGGCACCGGTCAGTTGAATCTGGAAAGCGGTGCTACCACCCTGACAGAGCGTGGTATCGCCGGTCAGAACAGCAGTGGGAGGCGGGTGCAGGGTCACGGTAGCACTGCCACTCACCGTGCCGGAGCAGCCGCCCGCATCCGTTACGCTGACCAGCGTGTACAGCGTGGTGTCGGCAGGCTGTACGGTCAGGGTGTAGGTATTGGTCGGCGCGGTAGCCGTCTGCGGCGTACCATTTGCCGTGTAGATGAAATCGAAGGGGCCGGTACCGGTGAATTGCACCTGCAAATCGGCAGATCCGCCCGGGCAAATATTGCCGGTTCCGGACAGCACTGCGGTGGGTGGTACGCGCCAGACCACAGTCGGGCCGGTAGCAAAGGACAGACAGGGATCGTTCAGATCCACGTTACCGCCCAGCACATCGCCGGCCAGAGCGACAATATAGTAGGTAATACCGGGCGCCATGATGCCGGAATTATAAGCGAAATTCGGGGTTGGACTGATGCCCAACACTGTCCAGGTCGGCGGACTGGGCATGGTTGCCAGGTAGTACAGCAGGGTATCGTTCCCATCGAGTACGGACCCGGTAGCGGCCGGTGCGGCCGCTGCATCCCCTACGCAAAGGACCAGCGGCGTTTGGCCAAAATTGCCCGCCTGGGTGGTACAGGCGCAGACCGCAGCGCCACTAATGCTATCATTCCCGCAATTGAACAGGCTATCCGTGACCTGGAAAGCATAGTTCTGCAGCATCGGGATGTTGTTGCTGATGAAATGGCCGGTAGTTTGGTCAAAACTACCCGGTACCGTTCCACTGAAAGTAGCCGCCCCCCCGTTCGTTACATCGAATTCGACGGTGTAGCTTTGGTTATCCGCCGCACAAGTTACGACCGGATTGGTGATCATGGGAGCTTGATGCACCGTCACCACCGCCTGTCCGCTGACCGTGCCGGGACAGCTGGCATCCTGCACGGAGGTCAGGATGAAGGTAGCGGACTGCTGCAGGTTGGCGATGATGTTGAAGGTGGATTGAGCGGCCATGCTGTTCACCGTTTGGCCATTATTGGTGTAGGAAAACAGGAAAGGGGCCTGCCCGGTAAAACTCAGATTGATCGCCAGCGGCACTCCCCGGCAAACGTCGTAGCTGCCGGAAATAGTCCCCGTCGGTTCCACTTTCCAGACCACGGGCTGACCGGGTGCGACCGACAGGCAAAGATCGGTCAACACCACGCCGCCGGCGCCGTCACTGTTGCCTACCACGGCGGAAATATAATAGGTCGTCCCCGCGCTCATCGTGCCGGGCAGAAAACTGAAAGAAGGCGTGGCATTGGTGGCCAGTATGGTACCCAGCGTATTGTTTGGATTGGTATGGAGTACAAAGACCAGGGCATCGTCATTGTCCAGTACCTGATCGCCATTGTGCAGCACGTCGGCGGAATTGCTCAGACATAATTGTAACAGGGTCAGGCTGCTCATGGTGCCGGCAGCGGAAGTACAGGCACAGCCGGGTACGCCGACCAAGGTGTCCACGCCGCAGTCAAAAGTGTCACGAATATAAATGAAATAAGGTTCCCCGAACGGGTAACTCGTACTGATAAAATTGCTGCCGCTGAAACTTCCGGAAATACCAGTCAGGTCATAGGGCGGCGTACCGCTTTGGACCGCAAAGGACAGCACATAGGTCAGGCTGTCAAAGTCACAGGCCACCGTGGCATTGCCAAGTTGCGGGGCCCCGTGCACGCCAATGTTCGCCAGTCCACTGGCTAATCCAGTTTGGCAGTACTGATCACTGACACTGAGCAGCTGCACAGTGGTGCTGGCAGCAGGGGTAAGCGTGAGGTCGTAGTTGCTGCTGTTAATGTTGCTAATGGCCGGTTGATTCCCTCCATCGATGGCGTACACGAACGAAAAAGGCGGCGTACCGGTGATAAGGATGGGCAGCGTGACGGATTCCCCCAAACAAATACTGGTATCCAACGCTGCCAGCAGGCCGGTCGGCGCCGCGTGAAAGATCACCGGCGTACCCTGCGCAACCGACAGACAGGGATCGCTTTGATCGACCTGACCGTTCGCGGCCACATTGCCCGCAATAGACGAGACGTAGTACGGCAGACCGGTTTGCATACCTGCCTGAAAAGTAAATTGCGGCTGGCTGTTCCAGGCCAGTACCGTGCCCAGCGGCAAACCTGGATTGGTATGCAGCACGTATAGCAGGGTATCATCGCTGTCCAGGAAGGTACCGGTGGCGACTCCTACCACCAGGGGGTCTGTCGCGCAAATGTCCACCGTGGCGAGATTCATGGCGCCGGCATCGGTGGTGCAATTGCAGCTGGTCAGGCCACTTACGGTGGTAGGGCCACAGTTGCCGCTGTCTTGAAAAACAAAATTATAATTCTGGGCGACCGGCAGGGGATTGCTGATAAAATGATTGCCGGTGAACGTGCCGGCGCCGGTGACCAGGGTGTAGGGTGGCGCCCCGTTCAGCACGTCGAATTCAACCTGATAATTCGCCGAAGCGGCATCGCACTGGATGTCCAGATTGGTATAAGAGGGCAGATAGTTGATGGTAATGGTGGCGGACCCCATGGAAATACCGGTACAGCCCGGTGATTCGGTGGTGGTCAGCAGGTACGTCGTGGTCGTGGTAACGTTGACGGGCAGAAAATAAGGATCATCGAACGTGGTCACTGGTGGCTGTGCAACCCCATTCTGGGTGTAATAAATGGTGAACGGACCCGTGCCCGTGAAATCCACCATCACACTGGTATCGGCCGACGTACAGAAAGTATTGCTCCCCGAGAGTTGGGCGGTCGGCGGACTGAACACAAAGACCACGGCCTGTCCGGAAACCGTACCCGGACACGTCCCGTTAGTCACGCTCACCAGTCGGTAAAAAGTGCCGATAACCGGGTTGACGTTTAATATGTAGGGATTGGTTATGGTGGTAATGGCCGGCTGCGCCACATTATTGATCGAATAGACAATCGTATAAGGTCCGGGGCCCAGAAAAGAAAACATAATCTGGGTACCGTTGCCATTTTGACAGACCTGGCCGCCACCGCTCACCTCGGCCGACGGAGACGCGTTGACCGTTACGACCACGGTATCTTTCAACGTGCCGGGACAACCGGCGCCGCTTACACTGGTGAGGATATAGGTCGTGGTCACGGTTGGCGCCACCAGCAGGGTATCCTTGTTCCCGGCGATCGTATCCAAGCCCTGCAGTACACCGGCCGCCGAGTAATTGTAAATAAAGGGAGCCGTACCCGTGAAGTTGAGCCGCAACCGGGCGGTATCGCCGCTGCAGATCGTGGTATCGGCGGAAAACGTGCCGAACGGCGGCGCATTGACTTTAAAGATAAATTGTCCGCTGACCGTACCGCTGCAGGCAGCATTGGTTACACTCACCAGTCGTACGGTATCCTGACCCACCGGTGGTACGATGGGCAGCAAAAAGGTGTCCAGTGTGGTTGTGACGGGGGGCTGGCTGATGTTATTGATGGAATAGACGAACGTGTAGGGGCCGCCGCCGGACAAATACACCGGGAGGGTATCCGCTGCGCCGCTGCACAGGGTGTCACTGCCGCTGACCAGGGTCGCCATGGGCCCCGGGCTGATCGCCACGACCGCCTGCCCGGAAAAAGTACCCGTACAGCCGCTGGCGCTCAGTCCGGTCAGCAGATAAGTCGTGGAAATGGTAGGAGTGACATTAAAAATAAACGGATCGTTGGGCGTGGTGATGGGTAACTGGGCAATATTATTGGCCGTGTAGTTCACCGCAAACGGTCCGCTACCGCTAAAATCGATCAGCAGCGGAGCAGGAGCACCCGGGCAGGTGCCCTGCGTACCCGAGAGAATGGCAGCAGGCGCACTACCGACCGTAGCCGTATAGGTACCGGAGGTCGTACCCGGACAACCGTTGGCGTTTACATTGGCGAGCGTATACACATTGCCGCCATTACCGGATGGGGCCGTAAACTGGTAGGCAGGGCCGGTAGCGGTGATAGGCGCCTGACCCATTCCATTGAGCTGATAGGTAAAAGTATAGTTGCCATTTCCGTTGAAAGTCAGCTGCAGCTGGACCGCCTGACCGTTGCAAATAACCGTACTACCGCTGGTCAGCGTAGCCACCGGCGCAGCGGTCACCGTGATCAGCGCACCGCCGGCGAGGGTACCCGTACAACCGTTGGCCGCCACACCGGTTAATTCGTAAGTAGTGGTTGCGGAAGGCATTACGGGGAAGGTGTAGGGATTGGCAGACGTGTTAACCGGCGTCTGGGCCACGCCGTCGGCCGTGTACTCGACCGCATAGGGACCGGTGCCGGAGAAGTTAATGGTCAGTACGGAGGTTTGTCCCGCACAGACCGTAGCGTCGCCGGAAAGCACAGCAGCTGGCGCCTGGTTGACCGTCAGATTATACGAGCCGCTGACCGTACCGGCACAGCCGTTGCTGGTCACACTGGCCAGCGTGTAAGCATAGGTACCGGCATTGGGCATTACGCTGAGCATATAGGGTGACGCTGCCGTCGTAATGACCGGTTGATTGACGCCATTGACGCGATGGACAAAACTATACGGCCCGGTACCGGTGAAATTAATTTCCAGATCCTGCGCTGCTCCACTGCACAGCGTGTTGCTCCCGGCAGTGAGGGTAGCCGTCGGTACTGGCGTTACGTTGACGTTACCACTGCCAGTACCGTTGATCGTACAGGTGTTGGACGTAACGCTGACCAGATTAACCGTTGCGCTGTTGTTGAGGGCTACATTCAGGATATAGGGGTTGGCACTGGTTGTAATCGGCGCCTGCTCCGTACCGTCGATGGCGTATACGAACGTGTAAGGTGCGGCACCATTCGAGAAATTGACCGTAAACACCGCTGGCTGGCCGGCACAAATATTGGCCGGACCGGTCAGCGCCAGCGAGCCACTGGGCGCTGGGAAGCCCGATACCGTAAAGGTTTGCGGCGGCCCGGTGCAGCCGTTCTCCGTGGCCGTCACGGTAAATGTCACGGAGATCGGGAAGGGAATAGTCGGTATGGGGGTGAAGAAAATATTGCCGCTGCCGTTCAAACCGCCAAAAATCGGCAGGCTGGCCGTCCAGTTATACGTCGCCGTGGGACTATTACTGGTAAATACTACGTCCAGGGTGCCACCGGAACAGACCGTAAAATTACCCGGGTTGTTCACCGTAGGGCAGGGCTGCCCGAAACTGGCTTGGGTCACAAAAATCAGGATGCCGAGCAGGATAATGCGGAATAAATGAAGTGCCATAGCGGAAAAATGAGCATCGGTATTGGACGAAATCAACGGGAATAAGTACAAAAAACAGGATTGCAGACGTGCGGCGCGAAGGTAGCGCAAAAGCCACAAAGGCCGGCCGGAAGCCATCGAAAGGCACTGACGCGGCGAAAAGTGCGTTTATGCACACTGCTGCTCCCTACCGCTGGTTTGGCTACATTTGCCGGCTTCAACTTTTATGCCCTATGTTTTCCGAACTCCGCGACGAACTTTCCGCACTTTCCATCACGCTGGTCGTGGTCTCCAAGACCCAGCCGGAGGAACGCATCCTGTCCCTATACGGGCAGGGGCAGCGTGATTTCGGCGAGAACCGTCCCCAAGAGATGCTGGAGAAACACACGTCGCTGCCCGGTGACGTGCGCTGGCATTTTATCGGCCACCTGCAAAGCAACAAGGTGCGCCTGATCGCGCCGTTTGTGCAGCTCATCCACTCTATTGACAGCCTGAAGCTGCTGCAGGAAGTGGATAAACAGGCCGTTAGGGTCGGCCGGGTGCAGGATTGCCTGCTCCAGTTCCATATTGCCCGGGAAGAAACGAAATTTGGGTTCGATGAGCCTGCCGCAAGGGCGATGCTGGCCAGCCCCGACTACCAATCCCTGCAACACGTAAGGATCTGCGGGGTGATGGGCATGGCAACTTACACAGACGATGTACAACAGGTCCGGACGGAATTCGAGACGCTGCGGGGCATTTTCGAGGTTTTACAACGCGATTTCTTTCCTGCAGCCGGTCATTTCCGCGAATGTTCCATGGGTATGTCCGGCGACTGGCGCCAGGCGGCAGCCGCCGGCAGCACGATGGTGCGGATCGGAAGTCTGATCTTCGGAGAACGTTGAATGGTGCTCCTTCTCCCGGATACGGCCAGCTCGTTTTTGTAAATAGCCCATTTATTTGGCGAACATCTGGTCTGCTGTAAAATTATTCTCCCAACAATCCCCTTTCCCAATAATATTCTCGTTTTTCAAAACGACGCTGTTTATTCATTTTTCCGTAGACCGGTTTAATGGAATTAAATCTAACTTTGCAGCCGAAACATGCAATGATAATTTGTTCTTGAATAACTATTGGCATCATGAAAACATTTGAACAACTTTCTCCCCGCGAAGCTTACGCCGCCTACATGTTGGGCAGCGTGGTCGTGGAT
>JBKJKS010000174.1:0-3191 GCA_046597295.1 Saprospiraceae bacterium | reverse complement strand
GTTCGACCTCTCCGAGGTCGGTTGAAGGGGTTCGGTACGGATTTCTACCAATATATGACCTCTCCGAGGTCGAAAACCAGGGCTTTAACCCGTTATTCGCATTATTTGGAAAAAATTTAGCTGACTGTATAATTGGCATGGCCAGACCGCCTATTTTTTCAAAAAATAGGCGGTCTAAAGCCAGGGCGGCCTAATCCGCCACCACGATCTTCCCCGCGAACACCCGCCCCTGTGCGTCGCTGATTTTGAAAAAGTACAAGCCGCCGGCCAGTCCGTCGCGCCGGAACTCGAAGGCCTGGCCAGAGAACTGCGCCGTGCGCGACAGCCGCCCGTTCACGTCGTACAATTCGAAGCGTTTCTCGCCACGAATGAAGGTCTCTGCCCGGAACGTGGCCGCATCGCGCAGGGGATTGCCCAGCACCCGCCACAGTCGTGCGTGGGCCTGGGCCTCGTCCAC
Source organism: Saprospiraceae bacterium (assembly GCA_046597295.1). Taxonomy (GTDB): domain Bacteria; phylum Bacteroidota; class Bacteroidia; order Chitinophagales; family Saprospiraceae; genus M3007. The sequence continues at coordinate 2,734 of JBKJKS010000174.1, read as the reverse complement.
CCTTACCGTCAGTTGACCGATGGTATGCCACACGGTGTTGGTCACGATGGCCGGGTTGAAATCGAAAATAATATTCGCCTTATTTTCGAGGATGGAGCCGTCGGGGAGGTCCGGCTTTTGCTCGATATCGAAGGTGAAAAAGCCGTGCGAGGCGGGTTCGTTCACGTTGCTGTCGGGCAGCATGATGGGAAAAAACAGCACGTCCAACGTATCCGGGCCGCGCAGCTCCCAGGTGTAGGGATGCGAAGCGAAGCCGGGGCGGAAGGTGCTGACGTCCAGATCGGAATCCAGTACGTCGCGCAGCAGCACCCGGAAAGCCGTATCGGTGCCGGTGTTCTGGAAGTCGATGGTGTACTGCAGCGGCCGGTTGGCGGCGAGAAAATGCTGGTCGCCGGTGCCGGTTGGCACGGCGGACTTCTCATTGGGATCAAAGGCGACGCTCACGGCGCGGCAGTCGAAATCGTAGTCCAGCGGTCCCCGTTCCAGCCAGAATGCCGTGATCAGTCCCGGCGTGAGGCCGCCGCAGTGTTCGAGGGCGGCGGCGGTGAGGGTGCCGTTATCCAAGCGGGTGGCTTCCATGCGCAGGGTGGCGCCGTCGGCGGTTGCGTCTACCTGCAGGCTTTCCTGCGCATTCAGGCTGAAACTGGCCGTGTCTACCGGCGTGGTGTTGCGGTAGAGGACGTACTGGTGCGGGCCCTGGGTGGCGGCGTTGCCGACGTTGCGGAGGGTGAAGCGTACGCTCGTATCGTTCCGGCACTCGGCCGTCAGCCGAATGTCGGCGGTCGGCGGTGGCAAATTCGGACAGGGGAGCAGCGTTTTGGCCGAGGCTTCCCAGCACATGGTGCGTTCGAACAGGAAGAAATTGCAGTTGGAGCGCACCGTCATCCGCACCCGGGCGTTGGTCAACGGCGCCAGCGTGCCCAGGTCAAAATAGAGCATATCGCCGCTCTGCGCTGCGAGGGGCGGCGTCGAGCTCACCAGGTCCATCTCTGCGGGTTTGATCACGGCTACGGTGACGGTTTCGGCCGGTACGCTGCCCGTATTCCGGACCGCTACTTCCATTTCCGTGGTGACCAGGCAGCCCCGGAACTCCCCCGGCAAGCCCAGGGCCACCGTCAGTTCCGGGCAGGACGCCGGCACCGGCGACAACAGGAAAGTGGCGTCGTCGCTATCCGTGGCACTGCCGGGCGTAAAGAGCTGGTTGTCCTGACAGACACCCCAGTTGTTCGACGGATACTGCGGCAGGTGCAGCGAGAATGCGCCGTTTTTGTAATAGCGGAACTGGACCAACCCAGCCGTGTCGGTGGCCCGCAGCGACAGCTGGGCGCCGCTCCCGGATAGTTGTACGCGTACCCCTTCGACCACGGTGTCGCTGGAGTCGGGCAGGCAGTCGCCGTTTTGATCGATGCGCACTATTGCCCGCACCGGGATGGTGTTGCAGGCGGCTTCGACTTGCGCATTGGAGTTGCAGCCGGGTGCATTGTTGTAGACCAGCACCGGCGCATTGGGGTTATTGCCGATAATGGCGCTACAGATGGCGAAAACGGCGCAATCGGTCAACTGGGCGTTACCGGAGACATAACTGACATCTCCACCGCTGGCGCCTAAGGACACGAGATTTTTTAAACCGTCCAGACTCTTCAACTGGGGGTTGTCCGTAATCCGAAAATTGGTACCAATCGTAGTCAGGTTTTCCAGTCCTTTCAAGCTCTCCAGGGAAGCATGCTGATCAATGGAAAAATAACCGATCGAGCTCAGTTTTTCCAGCCCGCTGAAATCTTTCAAATATTGACCTGCCCCCGTGAAACTGCCGCCGATGGTTTCCAGGTTTCCCGCACCCAGGAAGCTCAACAGGCTGTAATTCACCCCAAAGGAGCCGCCGACATTTTTGAGGCTGCCCAATCCGGTCAGATCCACTAACCCCGTCACCTGGTAAAAACTAAAATTTCCGCCGACGGTGCTGAGCTGGTCCAAACCGCTCAGGCTGGTCACCTGCGGCAACCAGCTCATATAGAAATTTCCGCCGACCGAGTTGAGTTTTTCCAGTCCGTTCAGACTTGTCAGCTGCTGCAGCCCGCCGATGTTCAAATATCCGCCCACCGTTTGCAGGCTTTGTAAACCGCCGATATTCGTCAGGACCTGGTTATAACCGAGGTCCATGTTCCCTCCTACGTAAGCCAGTTTTTCCAGTCCGTCCATACTGGTCACCTTGCTGGCCTCCACGCCGCCGCCGATGGCGTTCAGGGAGAAATTGCCGCCGATGTAAGCGAGGGCATTCAAACCGTTCAGGCTCGTTACATTGCTGCTATTGAAGCTGTTAGCGAACAGGGAGAAGTTACCGCCGATCCCCCGGAGACTTTCCAAACCGGTCAGTTGGGTGAGCGAATTATTATCCGTGAGGCTGAAGTTGCCGCCGATATGATGAAGGCTGTCCGGGCCGCCCAGACTGTTGAGGGCCAGGTTATAGAACACCCGAAAGGCATCGCCGATGGTATCAAGGCTACCCAAGCCATTCAAATTCTTCAACGCGGCATTATTGTAAATAACCAGGCTGTCGCCAATGATCCGCAGGCTGTCCAGCCCCTCGAAATCTACCAAAGCCGGACAGGAAGTCACGGAAAAATCGTTGCCAATGGAGTGGAGTTGGCCCAACCCGTTAAAATTAGCCAAAGCATTGTTTTGGACGATGGACAGGCTATCGCCGATCGAGCGGAGGCTGCCCAGGCCGTTGAAA
>JBKJKS010000589.1:0-4484 GCA_046597295.1 Saprospiraceae bacterium | reverse complement strand
CGTGGATTTCACCTCCGATTTGCACTCCATGGGTCAGTACATCCAGGATGGACGGCGCAACCTGTTCGAAACTGTGCTGGAAATTGAAACGCCGGACTTGGACTTGTCCATCGATAGCGAGACGGAAGACCTGGACGGACTGAATTACCTGACCGGCAAGACCCTGGACTACGTGAATAAGAAAGCCGCCGAAGGCACCCGCATGGCCCATACCGACGGCGGGGTGCCCAATTTAAAGATCCTTATCCCCACGCCGACGCCCTACTACCTGGGACAACTGTTTTATTTTTTCGAAAAAGCCTGCGCGATCAGCGGCTATCTGCTGGCGGTCAATCCCTTCGATCAGCCGGGGGTGGAGGCGTACAAGAAAAATATGTTTGCCTTGCTGGGTAAGCAGTAAACCGGACCCACCGCACGCATTTAATTGAACCGCTCACTTTGATGATCATGTCTATGCTTTCCCTGTCGCCTCGTTTGCTCCTGACGATCCTAACGGCGGCGTCCGTCACTGCTTTGCTACTGCCGGCCTGCCAGGAAGCGGCGGGCAACCGGCCTGCCGCTGGTCCCGTTAGCGCCACCGCTACGTCCATGATTTCGGTGTTGGAAACGGTACGCAAAAAAATGTACGACCGTAAAAATGCATTCTGCGCGGAGGCAAAACTGGCTTATGCCGATTCCATCCTACAGGCCACCCAGGATCCGGCCCAGAAAGTCAACATGATGTTCTACAAAGCGGCTGCCCTGCTGGAGTTCGGCGATGAAGCCAAATCGGTGGCTATTTATGAAGACATTATTGCCCGGGCTAATCTGGACACCAAATCCAAGAACCAGGTTTTACTCAGCCTGGGGACGGCTTACCTCCGTTTGGCGGAGCGTAACAACTGCGTCGTTAATCATACGGTGGAAGCCTGCATCCTGCCGATTCAGGGCAGTGGCGTACACCAGAGCCGCGAAGGCGCGCAAAAAGCGTTCGATACTTTTCAGGCAATACTGAAAACCGATCCGACCAATCTGGACGCCCGCTGGTTACTGAATATAGCCGCCATGACCCTGGGGGAATATCCCAAAAAATTAGATCGGGCCATGTTGATCCCCGGGCTCGACGCCCGCGATGCCAATCCCATCAAACCATTCAGCGATGTGGCCCCATCGCTTGGTTTAGCCACCAATAACCGCTCCGGCGGCAGTGTGGTCGACGATTTTGATAATGACGGTTACCTGGATGTAGTGACCTCCGCCTGGGCACTCGACGATCCCATGCACTATTTTCATAATAATGGCGACGGCACGTTTACCGATTTATCGGCGGCCTCCGGCTTGCAAGCCATCACTGGCGGACTGAACCTTACCCAGGCCGATTACAACAATGACGGCCACCTGGATATTCTGGTGCTGCGCGGCGCCTGGCAGGGCATGATCGGCTTCGGGGAACAACCCAATTCACTGCTCCGCAATAACGGCAACGGCACGTTTACCGATGTGACGATCGAAGCGGGCATGCTCTCCTATCATCCGACCCAAACGGCCACCTGGAACGATTTCAACAATGACGGCTGGCTGGATGTGTTGATTGCCAATGAATCGACCGGCCCGGATGCAGTACATCCCTGTGAACTGTACATCAATAACCAGAATGGTACGTTCACCAACATCGTTACGCCCACGAACCTGCAAATCATCGGCTTCTTTAAAGGCGTTACCTCCGGCGATTTTGACAACGACGGCTGGCCGGATCTGTTCTTTTCTAACCTGGCGGGCCAGAAGCTGCTGTTGCGCAACCGCGGCGTGCGGGGCGCCCCGGTGGCTTTCGACGACGTTTCCAAGCAGGCCGGTTTCGGCACGGCAACAGCCAGCACCTTCACTACCTGGTTCTGGGACTATGATAACGACGGCTGGCTGGATATTTTCGCCTGCAATTACGACTTTGAGCGCGCCCTGTCGCACTACGCTGCCAAAGAGGCCCTGCAGCCATCGGCCAATATGGCGGGCAAGCCGTACTTCTACCACAATAACCACGACGGCACCTTCACCGATGTCACGGCCAGCATGAATGCCAATAAAACCGTTTTTGCCATGGGTGGCAACTTTGGAGATATTGACAATGACGGTTGGCTGGATATGTATTTGGGTACGGGCAATCCTGACTATAAATCGATCATACCGAATAAGATGTTTCGCAATGTGGGGGGCAAAAGCTTTACCGACGTGACGACTTCGGCCCGGGTCGGCAATTTGCAAAAAGGGCATGGCGTCTCTTTGGCCGACATTGACAACGATGGCGACCAGGACATCCACATCGATATGGGCGGCGCCTACCGGGGGGATGCTTATCACAGCGCGCTCTACCTCAATCCGGGCCAGAACAAAAACCACTGGATCAATATCAAACTGGTGGGAAAATCATCCAATCGCAGCGCAGTCGGGGTGAAAGTGCTCCTCACTTTCCAGGAGAAAGGCAAAACCAGACAGATTTACCGCGAGGTCAATTCCGGTGGCAATTTCGGTTGCTCCCCCCTGCGCCGGGAAATCGGAGTAGGCGCTGCGACCAGCATCGATGAGGTCCGCATCACCTGGCCGACCAGCGGACGGGTGCAAGTATTGAAAAACGTACAGGTCGATCAGTTCATCCGCATCACCGAAGGGCAGGACGGCTTTGAGCCAGTGCTTCTGCATAAATTGCCGATCAAAAAGGGCGATCCTTCCATGCCGATGTGTGCGCCGGCTAAATAAACGACGACTTCTCTTAAACTTCCAGGCATGCTCCCTCCACAACTGCCACGACCCGGTCACCGGGCCGGGGCGAAATCGCTATGAATCCGGTTAAGTTGCCAAAAGCCGGCAGCACCCCCGTGTGCGCACCGAACCAAAAGCAGGGCAAGGTCAACTGCATGCGGCCCCTTCCGTGCAGCGCCACGGCCGGGTGCAGGTGACCGCAGAGTTGATAAAATCCCGGGATGGGCGCCTCCGCCGGAGCATGGGACAAGATAAACGGCCCCGCCGCATAGTGTTCGGGCAGCAGCTCCAGGCGCAGGTCCGCACAGAAACGGGCGGAATAGCGATCGTGGTTGCCGGGCACCAGCGCGAACCTAATGCCCGTATGTTCGTTCAGAAAGGATTGCAACACATCCCATTCGGTATTCTGATGACTGTGGAACAAATCACCCAGAAAAATTACCTCCTCAGGGGGGTGTGTACGGATCATGCCCGCTAGCACCTCGAAATCACGTTCCGCAGCGTCGGGGGGCAGTGGCATGCCGCTTTTACGAAAATGCATGGCCTTGCCCACGTGCATGTCCGCGACCAGCAGGGTGCGGGTTTGTACCAGCAAGAGGGCTTTTTGCGGCAACAGTACCACTTCCTGTCCCGCTAATTGAATGATCATCAGTAGATTGCGTGTACTTTATTGGCCATATTTATCACATTGACCACATTCTAAAACATGGCACTTCTGGAATTCGTACCCGAAGGTATTTACTGTCCGGCGGCAAAAGTATACATCGATCCCTGGAAACCGGTGGAAAATGCCCTGATCACCCACGGCCACAGCGATCATGCCCGCTGGGGCAACCAAAAGTACCTGTGTACCCATGCCGCCCTGCCGGTCATCAAATACCGCCTGGGTGAAGTGGCCATCCAGGGTATTAATTACCAGGAACCTATTCACATCAACGGGGTACGTTTCACCTTTCATCCGGCCGGCCACGTGCCCGGCTCGGCCCAGATCCGCGTGGAGTACAAGGGCGAAGTCTGGGTAGCCTCGGGTGATTACAAAACGGAGCCGGATGGTCTGTCCGAACCGTTCGAACCGATTCCCTGCCACGCTTTTATTACGGAAAGCACCTTCGGGCTGCCGATTTACCGCTGGCAGACCCAGCCGGAGATCATGGATGAAATCAACACCTGGTGGCGGAAGAACCAGACGGAAGGCAAGACCAGTGTGCTGGTCGCTTACTCCCTGGGCAAGGCCCAGCGTATCATGGCCAACATCGATCCCACCATTGGCCCGATCTTTACCCACGGCGCCGTCGAAAATATCAACGACGTGCTGCGGGCGCAGGGCATCGGGCTGCCGGACACGCAGCGGGTGACGCGGGAAACCGACAAAAAGCACTTCCCGGGCAGCCTGGTCATCGCGCCGCCATCCGCCTTCCATACACCCTGGATCAACCGTTTCAAGCCCATGTCGCTGGGCATTGCCTCCGGCTGGATGGCCCTGCGCGGTGCGCGGCGGCGTCGGGCGGCCGATCGTGGCTTTGTGCTGAGCGATCACGCCGATTGGGAAGGACTGAATGCCGCCGTTCGCGCCACCGGTGCGGAAAAGATCTTCGTCACCCATGGCTATACCGATGTATTTGCCCAGTGGTTGCGCGGTCAGGGCCTGCAGGCCGCCAAAGTGGAGACGCAGTATGAAGGCGAATCGCTGGATCAGCTGACGGAGGAGAAGGTGGAGGAAGGTTAGAATTATGAATTATGAATTATGAATT
>JBKJKS010000576.1:0-7125 GCA_046597295.1 Saprospiraceae bacterium | reverse complement strand
CGTCACGTCGCTGTTGATATTGGGCAGGAAACCATCCGGATAAATGCTGCGGGCATTGGAGGCCGCCGGAATGCCGTTCGGGTACCGGAAGAAACCGGCCGAATTGCCCTGCTTGTTATTGTAACCTCCGAACAGGTATACTTCCCAGCCGTCAGCGACCTCGTAGCCGCTGTTGAGGAACACGCCTCCGCTCTGCACCTCGGAGTTGCCAATGCGCATATCGAAAGCCTCGCGGGTGAGGCCTTTGGCGCTCAGAATGGAGTCGTCACGGATCTGGGTGGCGCCGTTGCGCGGGTAGATCTGGCCGGTGTACAGGCCTGTGCGGTTGGTCGCGCCACGCTGGGATTATTCGCCGGTCAGGTTCAGGAAGCCTTTGCTACCCAGTTTGAAGCCGTAGTTCGCTCCGGCCTGGTAGGTCAGGCCATCCTGCACATCCACCGAAGGGTCCGCGGCAATGTTGTTCAAACGGTTGAAAGCGAAATTCTTGTCGTAGGTCGTGAAATACTGGCCGGCGGAAGCCGTCACGTCGAGCAGGCCGGTCTTGTGTTTGGTGACGATGTTGATCACACCGGCAATGGCATCGGAGCCATACTGGGCGGCCGCGCCGTCGCGCAGGATTTCGATGCGCTCCACGGCGGAGGCCGGGATCGCGTTCAGGTCGGTGCCGACAGTGCCGCGGTTCACGGTGCCGTTCACGTTCACCAGCGCGCTCTGGTGGCGGCGTTTGCCATTTACCAGCACCAGCACCTGATCGGGGCCGAGGCCGCGCAACTGGGCCGGGTCCACGTGGTCGGTGCCGTCGGAGATGGCCTGGCGCGACGACTGGAACGAAGGCGCTACGTAGGTCAGGATTTGGTTGAGGTCCACCTGGCCCACTTCGTTGACCACGCTTTGAATGGGGATCACGTCGACCGGCACAGCCGTCGTCAATTTGGTCCGGGTGGCGCTGCGGGAGCCGATGACCACCACGTCGTCCAGTTCATAGCCTTCGGCCAGCACGGCATCTACGGTGTTGGCGGTGCCCAGGCTGATTTCGAGGGTCTGGCTGCCGGTATAGCTGAAAGTCAGCGCGGTGGCCTCGGCCGGCACCTCCAGTTCATAGCGACCGGCCAGGTCCGTGACGGCCCCCCGGTTGAAGCCCGGCACTTTGACGGTCGCCCCGATCAGGGGTTCGCCATTATCACCGGTAACGGTACCGCTCACGATGCGTTGGGCGGCGAGCGTGGTGCCTAAAAACAGGCAGCACGCCAGCAGGAATAGTTGAAGTAGCTTCATACGAAAATGATTTTGATAGAAAATGAGTTGGGCGAAATTATACGGGAAAACCAGCCGGTTTGTCAAAACTGAATTTTTTTACCGGAATATTTCGCAAAGTAAAAAACAGCCAAGGGTGGCCGGGTTTCCTGGCAGCCTTCCTTCGATCGCTTCTACCCCGGATGGCAGCTCTTTTAACCGTTGCTCAGGGCCAACCGTTAAAATTAGTAAATTATTTTTTACGCTTAAACCGTGACTTTCCCCATATTCTGCGTCATAAAGTCCCTTTTTGAGAAAAACCGGGAATTATTTTCCACAAACCCTTGCGTGGTGTATTAACAATATCTTAAATTGCACCGTCTTGTTGTAATCCACTGATGAAACATCCCGCTGCCGGCAATTGCTTTAACCGACCGTTGCTAACCGATTTTTGAGCCAGGTTCCTTTCCCCATTTGGTAACCTTGTTTTACCCGACGCTCCCCCAGCAGACCACTTGAATGTACGTTTCGTGTCACTGGATTTCTTAACAAAGACCTGCGAATTAGCGCCTTACACACCAACCTTACCCTACTGTCCGACCCCACTAATGTATCCAAAGTAGAACCATTTGTAGACCGTGTAGCCTCCCGGTATAATCTTTCGCCCGATACCCACGGTAATATCCTGGTCAGTTTGACCGAAGCCGTGACCAACGCCATTCTCCATGGCAATCAGGCCGATACCAACAAAAGTGTTTCCATTTCTCTTCGCCACCAGAATGATGCGCTCGCCATCAGTGTATCGGATGAAGGCCCGGGATTTGATCCTAACTACGTGCCCGACCCTACCAGCATAGATTGTCTGGAAAAATGCGGCGGACGTGGTCTCTATCTGATGCGCCACCTGAGCGACGAATGCCGCTTTATGCGCGGCGGTAGTACGGTGGAAATGCGCTTCAAGCTGGACTGATTTTTCTCCATGCAGTTTCCCGATCTACCCTTTGAGGACGCACCCGATGCGCCCGTTTCCTTTCATTTTGAAGACGTCACGTTCGACCTGCCCGAACCACAGACGCTGACCGATTGGCTGCTGAGCGTGGCCGCTGCCGAAGGCAAAGACTTCTATGCCGTCAGCTATATTTTCTGCTCCGACGCCTACCTCCACGCGATCAATCTGGAGTACCTCCAGCACGATGACTATACCGATGTCATCACCTTTCCACTTTCCGAAGACAGCATCCACGGCGATATTTTCATCAGCTCCGAGCGGGTTGACGAAAATGCGCACACCGAAGGCGTTCCCTTCTGGCATGAGCTCTGCCGGGTAATGCTCCATGGCGTGCTGCATCTGGCGGGCTACGGCGATAAAACCCCGGAACAGGCGGCCACCATGCGCAGCAAGGAAGAGGCCTACCTACAACACCTGCCCGCGATCAGGTGAGTTACCGCTGCTTCGGCTTCTTTTCAAACCGGTAGCCCAGGTGTAGTTTCCCGTAGCCGATCACACCGTCGTCAAAACTCCGGCCGACGCCCGCGCCTATTTCAAAAATTACATTTTTCCGGGAGAGCCATTTATAGCCAAGCAAAAAGCCGACGCCGATGGCTTCCTGTATACCGATAAAAGCCCCAACGTGGAATTTATCTATTCCTCTTGCCGGCTCGAAATAATATTTCCCGCTCAAGCTGCCGCCCAGAAAATCTTCTATGAAGTATACATCGCCTTCCACCCCAAAACTTTCACTCAGGCCTTGTTCAACGGAGGCGGCCACATAACCGAATAACAAGGGAACCGGGCTCAATTTGATTTCCGTTTGAGCGGAAAGGTTTGAAACGTAAGCAAATAAGGCAAACGCAAGGAGTAGATTTTTCATGGGTGGAACTTGTTTAATATTGTTATTCGAAGGGCAAATTTGTCAAGATAAGCACGTAGGTAGTGAGTTGTTTCCATATTTCAAGGATTTTGTTGGAGAATGCTTAGCGATCGATAACCCCTTACCTTTGGGACAAATGTTTGACGCCATGTCCCTGACCCTGTCCCTGCCTGCCGCATTAGAACCCCATCGCGCCGCTATCCTGGCCACCAAGGAGCCTTTCGTGCAGGTACTTGCCCAGCCCGCCCGTAAGCTTGAACTGTGGGAAAGCAAAGTGGGTGGCCTGCCCTACCTGCCCAAAGGCGTTCCTTTTCCAACCACCTCCGATGGGCGGGAGTTGTTTTTTCTGGCCCAGATTAATTTTGCGGACCTGCCGGCCCTGGCGCCCTTCCCTGCCCAAGGCATGGTGCAGTTCTATATTCAGGATGACGATCTGTACGGGATGGATTTTGACGACGGCGAAAACGCCGATACGTTCCGGGTCCTGTATCACCCGACGGTCGTGAAAAACGAAGCGACGCTGCAGACAAAGTTTCACGCATTACGGGACTACGACGACCTGCTGCCCCACCATCCGGAGGAAAGCTATCCGTTGAAATTTGCCCTCGCTGAGGAAGTCGCTCCGGTAACCGATTACCGGTTTTTTGAAAAATTCGGCCACGATTTCTTTCAGCAATTCGGGGAAAAAGAATGGGAGGTGCTGGATGAATACGCCAAAATGGTCCGGCCGCAGGGCCATAAGATCGGGGGCTATGCCTATTTCACCCAGGATGATCCGCGTCGTCCCGACGACCCGATGCTGTTGTTGTTCCAACTCGACTCCGACGAACCGATGGACCTGATGTGGGGCGACATGGGCGTCGGCCACTTTTTCATCCGGGAAAAAGACCTGCTCGCCCGCGATTTTTCCCGGGTGTTATATGATTGGGACTGCCTATAGTTCGGTAAAATGCCGCATCCTTTCCACAATATCGCTGCCCGGCGTATGGTGGTCAATGCGCGCCAGGTCGATATCGAACAGCACATTGCCAAAATCGAAAAGGAGGTTTTTGATGCCTTGCATGGTGGGAAATCGAAAATAGTACGGACAAAATTGGTGCATTTTGACCACACAAAATTCTAAAACTACCCGCTTTTTAGGCGGCGCTGCCGTCAAAAGAGTACCTTTGCCCCGCTCTTACCAAATTTTCTAAAAAAATCCGCTTATGGCGCGCGTAGAACTGGTCATGCCCAAGATGGGCGAAAGTATTATGGAAGCCACCATCCTGAAGTGGCGCAAGCAGCCGGGCGACACCGTCGAACTAGACGAACCGGTACTGGATATTGCCACTGATAAAGTGGACAGCGAAATTCCCTCGCCGGTGGCCGGTACGTTGGTCGAAATCCTGTTTCAGGAAAATGACGTGGTGGCCATCAATAAGATCATTGCGGTGATCGAAACCGAAAGCACACAGGTACAACCCGCCGCATCGCCCGCCCTGCAGCAACCGGCGGCGGCCAATGGCCAGCCGGCAGTCGTCGACTTGCCTTATGTACCGGCCCGGCAATCCGCCGGTGCGGCCACGGAAGGCCGGTTTTATTCGCCGCTGGTCCGCACCATTGCCAAAGAAGAGGGTATTGCCCTGGCCGAACTGGAGGCCATTGCCGGCAGCGGCGCTGAAGGGCGGGTGACCAAAAAAGATATGCTGGCCTATCTGGCCAGTCGGCAGCATGTGGTCGCTCCAGCCGGCCAGCCGAAGCCTGCCCCTGCCCCTGCGCCGGCATACGGTACGCCGGCAATTTCCGCACCAGCCATCAGCGTATCCGGCAATGTGGAGATCGTGGAGATGGACCGCATGCGCAAACTCATTGCCGACCACATGGTGATGAGCAAGCACGTCAGTCCGCACGTCACCTCTTTTGTAGAAGTGGACGTGACCAATATGGTCAACTGGCGCAACCGGATCAAAGACGATTTCAAGAAAAAATACGGGGAGAATATCACTTTCACGCCGCTCTTCGTCGAGGCGGTGACCCGTGCCCTGCGCGATTTCCCCATGGTGAACTCTTCGGTGGACGGCAGCCGGATCATCATCCGCAAGGACCTGAACATTGGTATGGCGGCGGCCTTGCCCAGCGGCAACCTCATTGTGCCGGTGATCAGGAACGCCGATTTTCTCAGCCTGACCGGCCTGACCAAGGCCGTGAACGACCTGGCCAGCCGCGCGCGCCAGAACCAGCTGAAACCGGAAGAAATCCAGGGCGGTACGTTTACGCTGACCAATGTCGGTACTTTCGGCAACGTAATGGGCACCCCGATTATCAACCAGCCGCAGGCGGCCATTATGGCCACGGGCGCTATTCGCAAAAAGCCGGCGGTGCTGGAAACGGAATACGGCGACGTGATCGCTATACGTCAGATGATGTTCCTATCCCTTTCCTACGACCACCGCGTAGTGGATGGCATGCTCGGCGGATCTTTCCTGCGCCGGGTCGGTGATTACCTGGAGCAGTTTGATCCGCAGCGGACGATTTGATTTAAAAACCACGCTGCGCGCCATGCTCCTTCGTCACGCGACTTTAGACGATATTCCGTTGCTCTCCGCACTGGCGCACCGCATCTGGCGGGTGCACTATCCCGCCATCATTGGCAGTGAGCAGGTGGAGTATATGCTGGATCTGCTGTACAGCCCCGCCGCCCTGCAGCGGCAATTCGGGGAAGGGCAGGTGTTCTGGCTGCTGGAAAGCGCCGGGCAGACCGTTGGCTATCTGGCGGTGAACGATCAGGGCGAAGGCCGGTACTTCCTCCATAAATTCTACCTGGACAACGGGCAGCGCGGGCGCGGACTTGGTGCCGCTGCCTTCGAATTGCTGCTGGCGCGCTATCCCGGTTTGCAAACGCTGCGGCTCACCGTGAATCGCCAGAACGTGGCCAGCATTAATTTTTATTTTAAAATAGGTTTCGTCATCGAGCAATGCGTCGACCTGCCGATCGGGCAGGGCTTCGTGATGGCTGACTTTCAAATGCTCTGGCGCGCCCAAAAATGATCAAGCGTATAGTCAAACTGACCTTTCGCCCGGAAGCCGTCGCTACTTTTCTCCACACCGTGTTCGAGCCGAGCAAGGTGCAGATCCGCGCCTTTCCAGGATGCCGGCATATGGAACTGCTGCAATCCACCGCGCATCCCGGTGTGCTCTTCACCCTCAGTATTTGGGAGGATGCAGCTGCCCTGGAAAACTACCGCCGGTCCGAGCTGTTCCGGGCCACCTGGGCCAAGACCAAAGCGCTTTTTGCGGAGCAGGCCGAAGCCTGGTCGATGGAGGTGCTGGATGCCCCACCGTAATCACTCAGGCCGGAGCAGGTAGCACCGTTCCCCTGCTCGCTGCCCGGCTGCAGGGGGAGGGCAACAATGCCTATTTCCGACAGAGCGGCGGAATACGAACGTCTTTAGCGCAGCACTTTCAGGATCCAGCGTATCTTCCTTCCACCCTGATTCTCCGCTGCTTTTCTCCTTCACCTGTGCTGCTGTCCACCGCAGTGACCAATCTTCCAGTATGATGAACCAAGTGTCAGCCCGCCGGATGATGGCCTTTTGGGCAGTAGTTCTCCCTCCGGGTCTACTGCATAAGTTGGCCCCCATCCTTTTCTGCCTCCTGAGTGCCGCTTGCCTGCAAGGTCAGAACAACAATATGTATGTCAAAATATATGGCCCGCAGGTGCTGTGCGAAGGGCAGTGCGATACGCTGTACTCGGCCATTTCGAGTCCGGACACTTTTCCGCCACCTTATTTCTATCAATGGACGGGCCCGGGTGGCTTTACTTCCAACCAAAAGGATGTTTATGTTTGCGCCTTTGCTGCCGGCACTTACACTTTGAAGGTACTTAGTGGAAATGGCACCACTGACACCGCGACCTACACCATCTATGTACTGCCGTATCAGCCGATAAATATTATTTCCAGCAATTCCACGCCCTGCAATGCCGACAGCAGCGGATCTTTTTGCGAAAAAGTGTGCCCCAACACCACCGTTACTTATTCCG
>JBKJKS010000464.1:0-6141 GCA_046597295.1 Saprospiraceae bacterium | reverse complement strand
TTCACCGGCTCCCCGGAGGCGGTTTGTGCGGGCCTGCTGCAAAACGCAGCGGCATTGGCCGACTATGTCCATGCGCAGGACGCCCCCTACTTTGACGAGGAATGCAACTTCCGGCTGCTGGACGGCACCGAGGATCGTCGGCCGCGCGCCGAAATGCTGCTGCATTGCCTACAGCACAGTACCTACCACCGCGGCCAGATTGTGACCATGGCGCGGGCGCTGGGCATTACCGATCCGCCGAAAACGGATTATATTGCCTACGTTCGACTGCGGGAGATGTCCACTACCGAGGGAGGAGTAAGGTAAGTTTCGTAAACGTGCCCCATTTGATTCTACACCGTTCGTAACATCAGTCACCAAGCCGAAGACGCTCCACGAACCACCAATAACAAATAACCAATAACCATTAATCCCATGCGCGTCCTCCACTTTTCCGACACCCACCTCGGCTACCAGGCCTTCGACGTGGTGAATGCGCAGGGCATTAATGCGCGGGAGCAGGACATGTATGATGCTTTCGAACGGGTCGTCGACCGGGTGCTGGCACTGCGGCCCGACGTGGTGATCCATTCCGGCGACTTTTTTCACCGGCCCAGCCCCTCCAACCGGGCGCTGACCTTCGGCCTGGAACAACTGCGGCGGGTCTGCGACGCGCGCATACCCATCGTCATCATCGGCGGCAACCACGAAACGCCCAAGACCATTTACAACAGTCCCATCCTGCGGGCCTTCCGCAGCCTGGAGTGCGTACACCCGTTTTTCGGCGAGCAATGGGAGTATTTTGAAAACGACCGGCTGGCCATCCATGGCGTTCCGCATATCAACGACCGCCGCCTGCTGCACGCCGAACTGGAGCGCATGCAGCCGGTAGCCGGCAAGTACAACATCCTGATGTTGCATACCTCGCTGGGCAAGCGCTACCTGATGGAAGAATACGGCGAGCAAATTTTTCCGCCGGAATTCGAGGCGCAACTGTCCGGCTTCGACTACCTGGCCTTAGGACACTGGCATAACCATCAGCAGATTAGCCTGCACCCCAACGCCTGGTATGCCGGCAGTACCGAGCGGCTGAGCGACACGGAGATCGGCGCGGAAAAAGGCTTCGTGCTACTGGATGTTGCCGATCAGGGTACTGGCCAGCTGTCTTTCGAGGCCATTCCGACCCGGCCCTGGCTGAAACTGGAACTGCAGGACTGCCACCTCAAAACGCTGGACGAGATCCAGGCCGAATTGACCGCCTTCCGCGACCAGCACGTCACGCAGGATGCCATTGTTTCCTTAAATCTACACGACATCAAAGTCGAACAGTCGCTGGAACTGTCCAATGCCAAACTGAAGGAGTTCTTTCCGCAGAGCTTTCAAATTCTGGCCAAACGCCGTACCCAAGGCGACCGTTCCTTCGTGCGCAGCATCGAAGCCAACCAATTCGACAGCCTGGACAAAATTTTCGCCGAGTACCTGCGCAGCAAGTACGCCGATGCGGAACCTTTGGCGGAACAAATGGTGGCGCGGGCGGGGGAATATTTTCAACAATATGGACCCTAAAATATGCTGCTCAACGCGCTACATTTAGAGAACTACAAGCAATACCGCCAGCTCGACCTGGCGTTCCGCGAGGGGCTGGTAGGTATCATCGGCAAGAACGGGGCAGGTAAGTCCACCCTCTTCGAGGCGATTCTATACTGCCTGTTCGGACGTGACGAGAGCAATAAATTCCTGATCCGCTCGGCTTTTGCCGGCGCCAAAGACACCGTGGAACTGCGGCTGGATTTCACGCTGGGGGAAGCGCAGTACCGCGTGCGGCGCGAGTTTCGCGGCAAGGCCATGGCCACCAATGCCGAATTGTTCAAAAATGACCTGCTGATCGCCAAGGGCGTAACGGCGGTGAACGAAGAGATCGTCAAACTGCTGCATCTGGAACGCGACGCCTTCCGCCGCTCGGTGTTTTCGGGGCAAAAAGAACTCTCCCAACTCTCGGACACCACGGGCGAAGCACGCAAAAAAATGGTGCGCAAAATGCTGGGTCTCGATACGCTCGACGACATCCAGACCGCCGTGAATACCGACCGCAAAAGCCTGGAACAGCAGATTGTTGGGCAGCGCCAGAATTTATTGACGGACGAAGAGGTGATTTTGATTGCCGCAGCCATCGAGAAGCAGGTGGCTGCTTTAGCCATCCAGGAAGCACCTTTGCAGGAAGCCGCCGCCCGACTGGCCGCGACCCACGCGGAGTACCAGCGCCAGAAACAGCGCTTCGAGCAGGAGGAGGCCCGCCGGCAACGCCACCAGGAGCGACAAGCCGAACTGGGCCGTTTCCGTACGCAGCAGGAAGGATTGACCGCGAACCGGCAAAGCCTGGCCGCCAAACGGCAGGCCCTCGAACAACAGCGGCAGGCCCTCGACGCCGAACGCCCGACTTACAGCGCCTATGAATCCGATCTGGCCGCGCTGCGCAGCTCCGAGTTGGCCGCCCAGGAGCAGCAGCGCCACGATCAGCTGCGCCATCGCCTCGAAGCCCAGGCCGATCCGCTGCGACAAAGCCGGCAGCGACTGGCGGAACTGGACGATGCCCGGCACCTGCTGCCGGAACTGGTGCTGGAACTGGAACAAAAACAGGTGCTACTGCAAAACCTGGACTGGAGCATCGAGGAAAAAACGCGCGAGTGGCAGGGTTTTACCAACCGCGTCAGCGCCCTCACCGGACGCATCCGGGAGCGGGAAGACAAGATCAAAGCGCTGAAAACGGCCGGTCCGGAGAGCGACTGCCCCACCTGTGGCCGGCCCCTGCTGGAGGCGTATGAAGACGTGTTGATGGACCTGCAGGCCGAGCTGCGCGAACTGGAACTGCACGAGCTGCATCACCTGGAACAGGAACGCATAGCGGTGAAAGCCGGCCTCAACGCCCTGCTGGACCACGCCGCCCGCGAAAAAGAAGACCTGGTTCAGCTGCTAACCGACCAGGTCCGGCTGGAAGAGCAGGTCAAACTCTATCAGCGGGAAGCACTCATCCTGCGCCAGCTGGAAGAACAGATCGCCCGGCAAACGGCGGAACTGGAAGCGCTGGCCGTGGCGCCCTTCTCTGCGGCGCAGCACCAGACGCTGCAGGCCGCGGTGCGCCAGGGCGAAGCGCAGTACCGCCGTTTCAAGTCCGACGAAGACTACCTGGCCCGCGAATGGCCGGCGATGCTGCGGGAACTGGAACTGACCGACCAGCGGCTGGCAGAGACGGCCCGCCAGATAGAGGCTACCCAGACCACGCTTACTGCCGAAGCCTACGATCAGGCCGCCTACGACCAGGCCAGGCAGGATTTCACGAACTTCGATGCGGTGCTGGTGGCCCAGATCGAACTGGTCCGCGGCCTCGAACGCCAAAAATTGGAACTGGAAACCGCGCTGCGCCGCGACCGGGAGCGGATCAGCACCAATGCCCGCATTCAGCAGCAGATCAGCACGAAGATGGACGAAAGCGACCTGCTGCGCAAGATTGGGGAGCACTTACACGAATTCAAGACCGAGATTCTCGAAAAGGTCAGTCCCAGTATTTCGCGGGAAGCCAGCGATCTGTTCAGCCGGATCACCAAGGGCAAGTACGAAAGCATCCTGGTCGATGAGAACTTTGATTTCGCCATTGCCGACGGCGGCGCCTACTACCCCATCGAGCGCTTTTCCGGCGGCGAGATCGACCTGGCCAACTTCTGCCTGCGCATTGCCATCACCAAGGCCATCATGGAACTCAGCGGCTCCGGCCAGCGCATCGAGTTTCTGGCCTTCGACGAGGTGTTTGGCAGCCAGGACGAGGAGCGCCGCCACGAAATGATGCTGGCGCTGAACTACCTGCAGGAGCAGTTCCGGCAGATCTATATCGTGTCGCACATCGAGAGTTTGCGAGATTATTTTCCGAATATTTTGGAGGTACGGGTTGGGGGGGATGGGAGCTCGGTGGGATGGGTGTAAAACCTTTTCAGGACAAGACAGGCCGTTAGTTCTGGTTCGTAATGGTCAGATCCATCGCGGGGACTGGCCCGCGCACACCATCGGCCAAAAACTGCTTTTTAACCTGTTCCTGCATGAAGTAGTACACGTCCCAGTAGTGAGCGGAGAGACACCAGGGCCGGACATCCAGTTTGGTCACGCCGACTTCCTGACCGTCCACCAGGATATCGACCGTCCGGTCTTTCAGGATGAGCGGGCAGGCATCCGCTGCTTTCTGAATGGACAAGCGGGCACTATCAATTGCTTCATCACCGCTGAACGCAAAAACCATATCCACCCGAATCGTGCCTTGACCGGAAATATTGGTGATCGGGCCGGAAGTGATGGCGCCGTTGGGGATGAAAATCCGTTTATTATCCAGGGTTCTCAAAACGGTGTTGAAGATCTGAATAGACTCTACGTCGCCGGTAAAACCCGCCACTGAAACGAGGTCGCCTACCTTATACGGCCGGAATACCAACAACAAAACGCCGCTGGCGAAATGACCCAGGCTACCTTGCAAAGCCAGGCCCAGGGCCAGGCCGGCGGCGCCGATGAGCGCAATGAAAGAAGTGGTTTCAATACCGAACTGGCTGGCGACACTGATCAGGACCATTACTTTCAGTAAGACACTGACCAAGGAAACGAGGAAAGGAATGACGGTTTCTTCCACCCTGCGTTTACGCAGCGCAACGGAAAGCAGGTGGGAGATTTTATTGGCTACCCAGAAGCCAATCAGCAGGGTAAGCAGGGCTAATAGTACGTTCGGTGCGTAAGCAACCGCCATTGCTTTGAGTTGATTAAAATAAGTTTCCATGTTTCCGTTGATGGTTTAATTTTTTGCAAATAAACAATAAGCATAGGGGCATCTGACAAAATCATTATATTAATTTTTTTTGCGCTGGTGCGGACTGACAAGCGCATGCAGAAAAGAGTGTCGTTTTTCTGAATATTGCCCTTGCGCTGATCAGGATCATTCAGTCCAATAAAATATTCATCTTCCCGTTCTGCACAACAATTACCCCATGATAAAACTATAGCAATATGTATAAATATTTGATTTTGATTGGATTATACCTGGTTTTTCCTGTTAAAAACCAGGCTCAAAACATCACTGCTTTGCCAGACCAAAAACGCGTCATCCTCGTCTTCGAATCCAACGCCGATTCAAATTTCTACAACGATCAAAAAGCGGTGGAGGCAGCGCATGCATCCGCTTTCGAAGAGCGGGATCTGGTTGTAATAAAATTGGAAGCGGAAGACCTGTATAAAAAATACGGGCTAAGTCGCGATAAAAATGTGGTCCTGTTGATCGGTAAGGATGGACAGGTGAAGGTGCAACAGCACTATATTTTTGATGCCAGTGCGTTATTCCGGATCATCGATGCCATGCCCATGCGACGGGCGGAGATGAAAAGGGCAAAAAACTGATGAGGTTCGTACTGTTGCTGCATCTGGCCGCTTACAGGGTGCGTTTTTGTCATCCTGTAGGAATCTGTGGATCATTATCATCAATGAAAAAATCATGAAAAAACTCCTCTTTCTCTGCTTTTTCTGCTTAGCCACCCATGTGCTATCCGCCCAATCCAAGCCGCCCCTTAGAATAGGCATTGTCGGCCTGACCCACACCCATGTGCATGGGCTATTGGGCCGGCCCGAACGCGGCGACGTGCAGATTGTGGGCATTGTTGAAACCAATCAGGAGCTGGCCCAACGTTATGCGGCGCAGCACGGCTACAGCATGGACATCGTGTTCAATACGATGGCAGAGATGATTGCGAAAACCAAGCCCGAAGCGGTCAGTGCTTTCGGTACCACTTACGAGCATCTGGCAGTCGTGCAAACCTGTGCGCCCCTGGGCATTCACGTGATGGTGGAGAAACCGCTGGCCGTCAGCCTGGCGCACGCGAAAAAGATGCAAAAACTGGCGAACCAATATAAAATACAGCTACTCACCAACTACGAAACGACGTGGTACGCCACCAATCATAAGGCCTACGACATCGTACACCGGGACAGCGCCATCGGCGAGCTGAGAAAAGTGGTGGTCCATGACGGCCACCAGGGGCCTCAGGAAATCGGAGTGAATAAAGAATTCCTGGACTGGCTGACCGACCCCATCCAGAATGGCGGCGGCGCCCTGATGGATTTCGGCTGCTACGGGGCTAA
>JBKJKS010000329.1:0-3801 GCA_046597295.1 Saprospiraceae bacterium | reverse complement strand
GGTGCCGACGCCCACCACCAGGTGAGTAATCTGGCCCGCAGTCTGTTCCCAGATTTCCGGGCCGGTGCTTTCGTAATGCGCCTGGCGGTTGGACAGGTTATCATACTGGTTGCACCAGAAGGAATTGGGAATTTCCGTGCTCAGCCGGCGGGCAATGGAGTAGTAGGAGCGTGGATCTTCCGGGCCGACGTTGGTCGGGCACACGATCACCTCGGCGCCAACGGCTTTCAAAATGTCCACTTTCTCCTTGCTCTGCTTATCGGTGGTGGTGAAAATACAACGATAGCCGCGCACACAACCCACCAGGGCGAGGCCCATGCCGGTGTTGCCGGAGGTGCATTCGATGATGGTTCCGCCGGGCTTGAGGTCGCCGCGCTGCTCGGCGTCGTCGATCATTTTCACCGCCATCCGGTCTTTGATGGAATTGCCCGGGTTGAAAGTCTCCACTTTGGCCAGTACGAGCGCCGGGATGTCCGCAGCGGTCCGGTTCAATTGTACGAGCGGGGTATTGCCGATGGTTTCGAGGATATTTTTTTTATAATTCATTATAATTCAAAGTTTTAGATCAAAAATGTTGAAGCATCGTCTGTTCCACCCGGGTTTTTAAGGCCGGGATATCGTCGGAAGTCAGACCGGCGGTAGGAATTGGTTTGTCCCAGACCAGGCGCAGTACACCCGGCTGCAGGTTTAATCCCCAGCACAGCCGATGCACGTTGGGTAAGGTAAGTATCGCCACCGGCGAACCGGTTTGGATAGCAATGCGAAAGGCGCCGTCGTAAAAAGGGGCCAGCGGCGCAGTGCCCTGATTGCGACTACCTTCGGGGAAAATGAAAATGCTCCAGCCGGCCGCCAACTGGTGTTTCAGGGCTACTACGCTCCGGGCGCGGCTCATGGCACTGCGGCGGTCCACGATGAGGCACATTTTGCCAACAATCCAGCCGAATACGGGTATTTTCAGCAGCTCTTCTTTGGCCAGAAACCGGAACACCCCGGGGAAGGCCATGGCATCAGCAATGAAATCGAGGGAGGAACGGTGGTTGCCGACGATTACGTACGACTGTCCCCGATCGAGGTGTTGCCTCCCTTCCACCCGGATGAAGACGCCAATCAGCGTAAAGAAGACCGGGGAAAAAATATGGTGCAGGTAAAAAATATTGCGCCGCAACGCCTGCGGACCTGGCGAAATGATCATGTGGACAGCAATGACCGGCAGGCTCAGCGTCATCATGAGCAGGAACAGAAGGACGGCATAAACGGCCCAAAATTTGCGAAAAAGCGGCATGTTAGCTGGTTAAAAGCCGAAGGGAGGGCGATTAGCGGCGCAAAGGTAGGCATTCGCGTCCGGCCAGCGGATTTCCGCGGCAGGATTTTGGGCTTGTTTGCTGCAACTTTATCTTCACCAACCCTGGCCACCTGTTCTTCACTCCGTTCCCCCTACTGAATCACCACCTTTTTCACCCATCGCTTCCCTACGCTACTGATTTCCAGCAAATAAACGCCTTTATCCAGCCCGTCGAGTTCCACCGGGATCTGATGATGCCCGGCGGCATCCCGGACCTCCCATTCCCGGAGCGCCTGGCCATAGAGATTGACTATCCGGAACAGTACCGTATCCGGCCAGGGCAGGCTTCCCCGCACTTGGAAACTACCCTTGGACGGATTCGGATACAGGTCCAGTACGCCCGGATCCGGGACGCTGACGGGGAAGAATACTATTTTTTTGCAGACTTCATATTTGCATTCCACCTGGTTCACCGGGTCTTTCCGGTACACCAGCATACAGACTTTGAAGGTACCGGAACCGGGGAAGGTATGGGTGATCGAGGCCTGGCCATAGGTCGTGTCCATCACTGGCGTATCGCTCCAGCTCCAGACGACCAGGTCGCAACTGGTCAAAGGCGCGCCGGGTGAAAAAGTCGCGGTGTTCGGCGGGGTGGGCAGAATCGTGCAGTTGATGCCCAGTTGATTGTATTTCAGAAAAGCAGCATCACAAAAGCAATCCACCGGGCATTCTGTCAACACAATGCAGTCATGGAAAGTACAGCAGTTGAGGTGCTGCGCATTGTCGTTCAACTCATGCAAGACCACCGTAAAACAGACCGTGTCGCCAGCCATGGCCGGAGCGCCCAGCGTAAAGCTGAACGGATACGTACTGCCGGCCGGCAGGCCACCCGGGAAGGTAATGGTCTGGTTGTAGCTGCTCATCCCCGCCGGTGAAGTGAAGACAAAGTGCGCTTCGCCCATCGTAAAGGCCGAGGTATTCTTGATCACACCGTTGTAGTTCCAGACGCCATTTTCTTTACACTCGACGAGCTCTTCCAGCAAATAGCCGCAATCCGGTTCGCAGGAGAACTCGACGGTATCCCGGCACAGCACGCTGTCGCCCTGCATCCACTTGATTTCCAGCAGCTGCGGTGGGGCCTGTTCCCGCTTGATGCAGATGGTTGGCAAGGTGACCACGCCCAGCGGCAGGGTGGCGCCCAGCGGCGGCGCTACATCCAGTTCGATTAGCGTGGGCGTATAACTGCCGGTACTCCAGCCCGAGCCGAACGGATTATTGATCGTCATCGTCGTGCTGGGCGGCAGCAGGCAGAGGTTGATACCGTCGAAGAAATTGGCCGCGTAGTTGTTGTATAGGGAAATATTGAAGCAGCAATAACCTTCATCCGGATCCGCCGCCGCATCAATGTTTTCCACCCCTATATCGTCGCAGGGCATACAGTCGGGAATGGGCACACAGTACAGCGTATCCAGCGTGCAACAATGCGTGGTGTCGATCGGACCCGGCACCGTATCGTGGGCGGTCAGACGGAAACAGAAGGTGTCGCCTTCCAGGCTGGTCCCGGACAGCACAAAGGTGAAATCCCGGCATTCGCCCGGGATCATGGGCGGCACTACGTTGAGGTTGGGCGGCGTCACCACAATGCCCAACGGACTGGTTGGCAGGAGTACGATATAACCTACCTCGAAATCGTTGTCCACCGGATTGCAGACCGTCATTGTATAATTCACCGCTTCGCCAGCGCAGTAAATAGAATCGGCCAGCAGATAAAGGCATTCCGGCTCGACCGGGCAATCCAGTTCCAGGGTATCCGAGCAGACAATATTATACTCAAAATCATACCAGTCAAAAATGATCTGCTGCGGCGATTGGAGCACATCCGTCAGACAGACCGTCAGGAAATCGTTCAAGGCACCCAGGGGCAAAGGCTGGCGGGATTGGTTGCTGACCAAGCTGATCGTGTTAGCGCCAATGGAAAATACCTGCAAAACAGAGGTATCCAGGTTACTGAAATTGAAGCCGGTATCATCGCTGTGGATCACGACACCGAATAAATCGCCGTACTGGTTGTCATAACTTAGTGTCCAGCAGCAGCTGTCTTCGAGCGAAGGTTCCGCCGACACGCTCAGTTGTTCGCAGGCACAATCGATCACCATCAATTCCAGGGAATCCGAAGTGGTCGCACAGCCGAACGCAGTGGCGCCAGTGAGCGTGTACGTCCCGCTTTGCACAACGATCAGGCATTGACCGGTAGCGCCGGGAATGGGCAAGCCATTCAGGTTCCACTGGTAAGCACTCAAACTGTCCGGACCGCAAATCGTGTCGGGATTGCAAATTTCATAACAACCCACCGGGACGATGCACAGGTCGGGGAGGGGGTGAATGGTTTGACTGCCGTAGCCTTTGCAACCGGTGATCGTATCGGTGCCGACCACATTGTAAATGCCGGCCTGCAGGACGGTAATGGTGGGCCCGGTACCGCCGTTACTCCAGGCGTAAACCACATTGGGCTGCACGGG
>JBKJKS010000214.1:0-4391 GCA_046597295.1 Saprospiraceae bacterium | reverse complement strand
ACCCGTTCCTTTGCCCGCTTTACGGCGGCTCCTTTTCAGTAGTTTTTACTAACCGCCAAAAATCGCCCTTCGATGACTGCTTATTTTATCATCCTGCTCACCCTGTCCATCAGCGCTTTCCACGGTTTTTCCAGCGATCGCGGGAACCCTGATGTGGAAGATCAAACCTAGGTGCACCCTATCACTGCGTACCAGTGCCGTTGGTTACCAGTATCCTGATCCTCACTTTTTGTGCGTTTTGCCGAAAAGCGGGGATTTTTTACATCCTGTTGCGGATAAGCCATCACTGACTGGCCAGGCGCCACCACCTAACAAAGCAGTGACTATCCGGGAGCAGGCAGGTGCTTTGTAAATAATCGTAAAATTAATCCGCAAAAGGTCGAAATTTGCGCCGCATTACTGTAGCGAAGCCAACCTGGTAGTAACGATGCCCGCTAGATCCGTCGTGGCTTTGTTTATAATCCCCTTCATCTCGTTGTTGCCGGGCTTAACACCCCTTCCCTCCGTCCATTGGTCTCTGATTGTACAACGTTTCGTTAATCACTTTGACCGGTGAAAGATGGGGATGCCCTCCTCCGTTTTTGGCCCGGACAAAACCAAGACCAGTCTATGCAATTAAATTTGTACCCCCGGCAGCGTACTGCATTCCCCCTTTTCTTGCTCCTTTCCCTTGTTCCAACCTTTCTTTTTTCCCAGACCGTCGAAGACTGTACCAATGGTATGGATGATGATGGTGATGGTCTTATTGACTGCTACGATCAGGATTGTACCTGCACCGGGCAGTGCGACAGTTTTTATTATACCACCTGTAATGCCGACTGCTACTACGTGCCCCCCTGCGATCAGATCACCCTGGGTGTCCAGTGGACCGCCCAGGCCGAAACGGGTACCTATTCTCCTTTGGTTGCCGGTGACATGGACAAGGACGGCATACCCGATATTGTGACCTACCGGGTGGAGCAGTCCGACATTTACATCATCGACGGCGCTACCGGCGCCACCAAGGTCCACATTATCGGTCCAACTACCTTCGCGGGCGGCACCGCCCCGGCCATCGCCGACCTCGACCACGACGGCTACGGGGAAATCATCCTGGTGGGCAACGACCAGCGCCTGCACTGCTGGAACCACGACGGGACCCTGGTTTTTACCAGTAATCAGGTGGGCTATAATCCCGGCTACCGCTTTTCCGTACCAAACATCGCCGATTTCGACCACGACGGCTGGGCGGAGATTAATATAGGCAATCAGATTTATAGCGGCCAGACCGGCGCTCTGCTGGCATCGGGCGGTGCGGGCGTATCGGCCGGTGAACATCCGGCCCGGGTAATCAAGGGTTTTTCCTTTTGCTCACCGGTCGCGATGGACGTGCTACCGGATAGCTTTTGCGCCGACTGTGAAGGCCTGGAAATCGTGGCCGGCAATCAGGTGCTGTCCGTTAACCTCGTCACCGGCGCCGTGACGCCTATTGTCACCGCCCCCGCGCCCTTTACCGACGGTTTCACCAGCGTGGCGGATTTCGACCGCGACGGCGACCTGGACGCTATTGTGCAGGGCCGGCGTGGAAACCTGAACTACGTGTACTGCTGGGATATTCAGACGCCGACGATCCTGCGGCAGTTCAAACTACAAAACAACTGGCCGGAAGGCGCTTCCCGGGCCAATATTGCCGATCTGGATGGCGATGGCCAGCTGGAGATCAGCTTTGTGAGTTATCCGACGTTGTACGCCCTGAAAAATGACTTCAGCATTCTGTGGACCAACACCACCAACGATCTTTCGGCCATTACCTGTTCCAGTGTGTTCGATTTTTGCGGTGACGGTTCCTCCGACGTAATCTACCGGGGCCAAACCTTTCTGCAAGTACTGGAAGGCGCTACCGGGCAGGTGAAATGGCAGGACGACTGCGTGTCCGAAACGCATATCGAAAACCCGCTCATCCTCGATGTGGACGCGGATGGGCAAACCGAAATCGTCATCGAATGCGGATCCGGGGGCGGCGCCCCGCAGCTGCTGGGGACGGTGGTCTGTTATGAGGCGCTGGGCTTGCCCGGCATATCGTCCCGGCAGGTCTGGAACCAGCACGCTTATTTCAACACCAATATCAACGACGACCTGAGTGTGCCGCGCTATCAGCAGAATCCCGCTATTATCGGCGACAGCCTGCGCATGAATGCTTTTTTGAATCAATTTTTCAATCCCACTTTCCCGACACCCGACGGTGCACTGAGCATCCAGAACGTCGTCTGTGCCGGCGATTCCCTGTTGCTGTCGGCGACGCTTTGCAACCTGGGCGATAATGTGTTACCGGCGCAAACACCAATTTCTGCCTACATCGGCAACCCACAGACCACTGCCGCGCTGTGGGTAGGCAGCCTGCCCCTGGGTTTTTCGCTGCCGAAGGACAGCTGCGTCAGCTTCGTCCTGCGCCTGCCCCGGCTGGCCAATGACTCGGTGTTCATCGTGCTGAACGACAACCATTCACAGCCCGCCCCTTTTAACCTGGCCATCGACTTTCCGGTAACCAATATTGGCGAGTGCGTTTTTACGAACAACATCGCGGCGTTTTACTACGCCTACAACCCCTCTACGCTGGACCTCGGGCCCGACACCGCCATTTGTGCCAACACGACGCTCGGCCTGAATGCCGACGGCAACGATCTGGTCCTCTGGCAATGGTCGCCGGGCGGCAGCAGCAACCCCACCATCCTTGCGCCGGGCGTAGGTACCTACGCAGTGACCACGACCGACGTGTGCGGCCTCACGCAATCCGATCAGATCATCATCACCGAAGACAGCACTACAGTGGTCAACATCGGACCGGACCGGACCATGTGTCAGGGCGAGACAGTAACGCTGACCGAGAGCGGTTTTGACGCGTATAAGTGGTCGGCGGCCGGGATGCTCAGCTGCACCAGCTGTGCCAGCACGATCGCCAGTCCGACGGTATCGGGCCTGGTGGTACTGCAGGCCGGTTTTGCCAACGGCTGCACCAACCGTGACTCGGTATATATCACCGTGTACGATACTTTCCATTACCAGGTGGATACGACGGTCTGCTACGGGCGCAGCGTGACCTGGAACGGCACCACGATTGAACCGGACAGCAGCCACACCTTTTTTCTGCAAACGGTACAGGGCTGCGATTCCACGGTACAGGTGCGGGTGAAAGGCAGTACCATCGGTACTTTCCAGATGAAAATAGATACTGCCGTTTGCCTGGGCAGTATCTTGAATTACAATGGCCTGGATCTGGCGGTTGGGGAGGAAAAAACTTTTTACCTGACGGCCATCAGCGGCTGTGATTCCACGGTGCTGCTCAGAGTAATGCCCAAAGATACCTTTTCCACCGCCGAATCCCGGACCATCTGCGCCGGAGAAACCTCCTCCGTATTCGGTCAAAGCCAGAGCGCGTCCGGTGTATTCCGTAGCACGTTCGCTGCCCAAAACGGCTGCGACTCCACCCACACCGTAAGCCTGACGGTATTGGCTCCGCTGCTGGTCGCCATCGACGCCACGCCTACCTGCTTCAACGAAACCACCGGCATGCTGACGGCGATGCCCACCGGAGAGAAGCCACCCTTCAGCTACCAATGGAATGTGCCCGGCGCCAGTGGCCCCAGCCTTGATGGTCTGCCGGCAGCCAGCTATTCCGTGACCGTCACCGATGCCAATGACTGTACGGAGACGGCCACTGCGCAGGTGACGGCTTATCCGCCCATTGTTTTCGCGACGGCCGTCGATTCCGTGCGGTGTTACGGAGAAGCCAGCGGCGCGATCCAGGTGAATGCCGCCGACACCACCTTGCTCTTCAGCCTCAATGGCGATGGTTTCTCCCAGCAGCTGCTGTACGACCAGCTGCCTGCCGCCGGCTACACCCTCTACGCCCAGGACGTGTACGGCTGTGTGGATACGCTGGCCGTGGCGGTGCAGCAACCGCCCAACCTCCAGGTCTACCTCCCCGGCGATATGACGCTGACCCTGGGGGCATCGGTGCTGCTGCAAACCGAAAGTTTCGGATTCACCCCGGTCCTTTACACCTGGGCCGATACGTCTTATCTGAGCTGCGGTGCCTGCCCCAACCCGATCGCCACGCCGCTGACCAACATTACCTACCGGCTGACGGTAACCGACAAGAATGGCTGCACCGCCAGCGACGCGGTCAATCTGTTGGTACAACGCATCATCGGAGTGTACGTACCCAACGCCATCACACCGTCGCGCAGCCAGAATGACCGGCTGGAAATTAATTTTGGTCCGGCCATTCAAATGGTCCGTTTCTTCCGGGTATTCGATCGCTGGGGCACCCTGCTGCACGAAGTGAGCGACGCCTTGCCCAATGATGCCGCCTCGGCCTGGGACGGCACCGCCTGGCCGCGGCTGGTGCCGTC
>JBKJKS010000124.1:0-5051 GCA_046597295.1 Saprospiraceae bacterium | reverse complement strand
CGAAGCGGGATTGTCGAAAGGCGGCTCTCCGTTGTAGCAGTCGCGATAGACCGACAGGGTAATCTCGTAGGTGGAATCGCCCAGGCAGCGGTAGGTGATTTCGCCGCCGACGATGTGGGTGGCCCACAGCGGCCCGCAGAGCAGGAAAAACAGGCAGGAGAAATACAGGCGGTGCATGGTGCTGATTTGGGTGAACGCGACGGAGGCCGACAAAAGTAAGGTCTTCCCGGGAGGAATTGTCCGGCGGGCATTCAGTTGTTCAACAGCACCTGCGACAGCCAGTTGGCCACGGCCTGGCGGTTATTTTTGAGCACCAGGCGCTGCTGATCCCAGTCGTTGCGGATGTTGGCCAGTTCGATGTATACGGCTTTGGGCGTCACCGTCTGGTCCAGCATATACAGATGGCGCGAAGTGACGGTACCGGTATAGCCGCCCTGCCCTCGCGTGCGCAGGTATTTCTGACTGAACATTTTATGAAAACGCAGCGCCAGCGCCCGGCTGATGTCGCTTTCGGTCCGGTAGTAAAAGAAGACGTCGGTCTTGGTGTTGTGGCTCCGCGAATCGACGTGGATCTCGATCAGGGTCTGGTCGGTCACGCCGGCTTTGGCATGGCGCTCGGTGAGGTTGTTGATCAGGTCGGTGCGCTGCTGCAGGCGTTCCTTCTGCGGGCGCGGTATTTTACGGTCGCCCCACACCGTCTCGTCCTGGTCGCAGCGCAGGAAAGCATCGTCGCGGATGCCATCGTTGGGATCGCGGACGATCATGTAGGCCGTGGCGCCATGGCTGATGAGCAGGCGCAGCAGGCGCAGGGCCACATCATAGGCATATTCGTCTTCGCAGAGGGTCTGACCGGCGCGTTTGCCCTGCGCGCCGCTGTCCGGACCGCCGTGTCCGCTCACGATGTAAAACACCCTGCCTTTCAATTTCCGGTCCAGCAGGGGGGTGTTTTCGTAGGCTTTACCGAAGATCGGGAAGATCCGTTTACCTTTGCCGGCCACGTTTTCCTCCATGTTCTCCTCCAGGCTGCGCTTGGCCGTGGTCATCAGGGCCACGCTGACCTCGCCGCCGTTCGGACAGTTCAGTTCGTGCCAGGGCACCCACAATTTTTTGGTCGTGCGGAAATCATCGGCACGCAGGCCCTGATTCACCGCAAAATTATTGTAGGCCTCGATGCGCTTGGCCACCTGCCAGTCGGTGATGTTCACGGAGGTACGAATACTTTTGCCGTTGTACTTCATGACCAGTACCGGCAGCTTGTAGGCCACGCCGGGGCGGAGGCGATAATCTTCGCGCAGGCCATTGACTTTGAAAAATTGGCTAATGTTGCACTCAAAATCGTAGAGGCCGTAACGTTGCAGCAGCTTAGGCACGTTATCGCCGGCCTGGGCGGGCACGTTGACGTAGGTTTTGGGCGCAGCCGTCCCTTTGGCGGTCTGGGCCGGCAACGGAAGTACCAGTAGCAGCAGGAAGCAGAAGCACAGGATCCGGGGCAAGGACATTGCAGTTTGGTGATGTAAGCGGCGCAAAAATGGGAATTTTTTGGCCAACATGCCCGGGTGGAATAGCTGGCACGTGGATAAAGGGGCAAGGGAAACCATAACCCGGTGTAAACCATTCAAGCTACAGCGTCCGCCGGGCGCTGCTTAGGGTCTGCCGACTGAGATTTAACTTTTTTTAAGCATCTTCTTTCCGCAAAACATGAAGCCTGCCATCCTGCAAAAATATCAACGCTATGAAGCGCAAGTACAAGCGCTTTTCGCCGACCTCGCCGCCTACCCCGAGGAGCAACTGAACCGGCAGCCGGCGAACGGCGGCTGGTCAGCCATCCAGACCCTGCACCACCTGCTGCTCGTCGAAGAGCTGTCGCTGGCCTATGTGCGCAAAAAACTCAGTTTTAATCCGACGATGGAAAAAGTAGGTCCCGGCACCTATTGGCGCAGTTTATGGCTGTCGGCCTGGCTGCGGTCGCCCCTGAAACGCAAGGCGCCGGACTACGTCGGCGACGCCAACCTGCCCGCCTTCGCGACCTTGGACAGTACCCGTGATCGCTGGGAACGGGTCCGCCACGAGTGGCGCCAGTTCCTGAACGAGCTGCCCGACGAGCTGCTCGACAAGCAGGTGTATAAGCAACCCTTTGCCGGCCGGCTGGGCTGGCTGCAGACCATCGGCTTTTTTGAAGGGCATTTCCAAAGGCACCGGAAACAGGTGCAGCGAGCGTTGGGCGGATAGGTCAACTGAAAATTATTCCCGTACTGGCGGATGAAAACGGATTTTAAAAGGAAAACCGATCTTTGTCACCTATTTTGGTTTATCCTTTGTTTTGCAGCCATCCACCAAACTAGTGAATGCAGGGGAACGTATATCTACGCGCCGCCCTGCTGGTGCTCATCCCTACTGCTTTTGTCCATGCGCTATCTGCTACCCACCCTTTTGCTCGCCTGCCTCACCGCCTCCCTTTCCGCCCAGGACCCGGCCAAAACCCAGCTCGGCCGCTGCGGCAGCCCCCCCGGCCTCGATCCCTGGCTGGTCCAATACACGGAGCAGCCCGGTGCTTTCGCCACCCGCTCCGACGATCCGTTGTACGTCGGTCTGCAACTCCACCTGGTGGGCAAGGACAACGGTACGGGCCACTTCCCGGCTGAACTGGTACTCGACGCTTTTTGCCGGTTGAACCAGGACTTCGAGGCCTCCGGCATTCAGTTTTATAATAAAAATCCCTGGCACCTGATCAACAGTACGGCCTGGAACAAGCATACCGACATCCCGCAGGGCATCGAGATGATGCTCACCAATAACGTACCGGATGCGCTGAACGTCTACTTCGTCAGCGATCCGGCCGGCAACTGCGGCTACAACCTGCCCTATGCCGGCGTGGCGATCGCCCACGGCTGCGCCTTCGATGACGACCATACCTGGGCGCACGAGGTGGGCCACGCCCTTTCCCTCCCCCACCCTTTCCTGGGCTGGGAAGGCAAGACGTATAATTATGCAGCGCCCACCCCGGAAACGCTGACCTACGATTATACCTACTTCCACGATACCGTGCAGACCGGCCCCGGGCCGCTGGATACCGCCCTGGTGGAGCGCCTCAATAAGAGCAACTGCCCGGTGGCCGCCGACCGTTTTTGCGATACGGAGCCGGACTACCTGAGCTATATCTGGGACTGCGACGCCCAGAACAAGAGCCTGGTGAAGATGAAAGACCAGGACGGCCTGGACTTTTATGCGGACGGCTCCCTGTTCATGTCCTACGCGGCAGATAAATGCCAAAACCGCTTCTCCGATGATCAGATCTCGGCCATGCGGGCGAATTTATTGTCGGAAAAGGCTTCCTGGTTGTTCACTGGCCCGCCGGAGCCGGAAATTACCACCGCAGTGGTCCCGCTCGACCCCATCGAAGGGGCATTGGCGCCCACCACCGGCGCCGTACTGCACTGGGCGCCGGTACCGGTAGCAACGGGCTACATCGTCCAACTATCCCGCCTGAGCAGCTTTGTCATCAAGCAAGTCAACGAAATCACCACGGATACCACCCTGGTGCTGGGTACCCTGGCGCCCAATGCCCAGTATTTCTGGCGGGTGCGGCCTTACAACAACTGGTCAGCCTGTACGGATTTTTCCACGCCGGCCAGTTTCCTGAGCGCCCCGCTGGTGGCCACCGGCGCGCCGGAGACCGACGGATGGCACTGCTACCCCACCCTGCTCCGCCCGGGTCAGGCGTTGGTCGTCGAGGTACCGGACAGCTGGGTGGGACAGCAGGCTGCGGCGGCGCTTTTCGACGTGGCCGGCCGGTTGGTCTGGCAATCGGCGCAAATGCTGCCCAGCCGCCGCTTCGAGCTGCCGCCCGTGGCCGTCGGCTGGTCGCCCGGGCTTTACCGGCTGGTTTTCGCCAACGCTGCCGGCCTGAAAACCCAGGCCCTGACCATATTGGGCGAATAAAGCCAATCTGTCGTCGGTTAGCGCTTGTGGCGGGAATGTTTCAATTATGCGCAGGAAAACCGACCTTTGTCCGACCCTCAATTCGCCCCCGTTGTTTTTCAAATTAGAATGGTCATGTGTATTAGAAAATTTCTACCCCTTATTGCGTTTTTACTGGTCAGTCAATTCGTTGTTGCCCAAGGCATTATCTCCAATAACTGGTGTGGCACCGTCGGTTTTTCCCCCTGGCTGAACGAGTACCAGAACAATCGGGCTGGCGTACAGTACCGCGGTGGCGACGATTCGACCTGGCTGTACGTGCCGATGACCATTCAGATCGTTGGTAATGACAACGGCGGAGGCTATTACCCGATCGATCTGGCCTTCCGGGTGGTCTGCGAAATGAACGAGCAGTACCAGGACGCCCGCATCCGTTACTACCTGTTGCCCGGAGATGGGGTGCGCTATTTGAATAATACGAAGTGGTATATGCATGACTTCGACGGCGGCGACGAACTGATCAACAGCAACCGCCTGCCTGACCGCGTGAATGCCTTCGTGGTGGCCGATCCCGCCGGCAATTGCGGTTACTCCTGGCAGGACGCCATTGTGATGGGCAAAAATTGTTCCCAGAAAGGCAACAGCACCTGGGCGCACGAGGCCGGTCACCACTTGTCGCTGCCGCACCCCTTTTACGGTTGGGAAGGCACGACCTGGAACTATATGCTGCCGGCCCCCGACAGCGTCGGTGGCAACCTGGTGGAGCGCGTGGACGGATCGAACTGCTACGAGGCCGGCGACCGGTTTTGCGACACCAAACCCGATTATATCAACTACCGCTGGCCCTGCGACGCCAATTTCGAAAGTCAGTTCAAGCTGAAGGACCCCGCCGGAGCGGAATTCAAATCGGACGCGTCCCTGATCATGGGCTACAGTTACGATGCCTGTGCCTCGCGTTTTAGCCCCGAGCAGATCGCCGCCATGCGCGGAAACCTGTACACTGAACACAGTAATTACCTGCAGATCACCGAGCCGCTGGCCGAAATAGCCGACGATACCATGGTGCAGCTCATCAGCCCGATCGATTCGGTTACCGTGCAGTACGATAAGTTCAAACTGAGCTGGAATAAAGT
>JBKJKS010000425.1:0-8571 GCA_046597295.1 Saprospiraceae bacterium | reverse complement strand
ACCAGCGTTTGGCTATGCCCTCACAACACGGGCGAAACTGGTGTTTCGCCCTACAAAAAAACGTGCACCACACTAATATGAAATACATCCACGAACTTGGTCCGCTCTTCGAAGCGGTGCAGCTGCAATCCGTTTTTCCTGATGGCAAAACCTTCGTCGACTGCCTGCCCAAACGAGACCTGGCGGAAATAAACCGGCTGTACCAGGCCGACAAGGACCAGCCGGGTTTTGATCTGCCGGCCTTCGTGCATACCCATTTTGACCTGCCCAAAGCGCCGTCGACCGACTTTCACAGCAATGCCGACCAGAGCGTGCAGGAGCATATTCACACCTTATGGGACGTCCTGACCCGCCAGCCGGATCATGGAGTGGGCTCACTCCTGCCCTTGCCCCATCCCTACGTCGTGCCGGGTGGCCGTTTCCGCGAAATCTATTATTGGGACAGTTATTTCACCATGCTCGGCCTGCGCATTTCCGGGCGGACCGACCTGATCGAGCACATGGTGGCCAATTTCGCCCATCTGGTCGATCAGCTCGGGTTCATCCCCAATGGCAACCGGGCGTACTATAATAGCCGCTCACAACCACCGTTTTTCTCCTTGATGGTCAATCTGCTGACGAAAATAAGGGGCCCGGAAATTTTGAAAATCTACCGTCCGCAACTGGAACAGGAGTACCGGTTCTGGATGCGGGGGACAGATCAGCTGACCGCCGAAAATCCGGCTGCGCATCATACGGTGCGGCTGCCCAACGGCGCCGTCCTGAACCGGTACTGGGATGAACGCGCCACGCCACGCCCGGAAGCCTACAAGGCGGAGATTGAACTGGCGCAGGCTTCGGACCAGCCGCTGGCGGAACTGTACCGGCACCTGCGCGCCGCCTGCGAGTCGGGCTGGGATTTCAGCAGTCGCTGGTTCCGCGATCCGATGTCTTTCGCCAGTATCCACACCACGGATATTGTACCGGTGGATCTTAATTGCCTGCTGTGGAACTTGGAGGACACGCTGGCCGAAGCAGCGGCATTGGAGGGGGATACAAGCGCGGCGGAAAACTACCGGTCCCTGGCCAACCAACGCGCAGCGGCCATCCGGCAGTTCTGCTGGGCTGACGGATTTTATTTCGACTACGATTTTCAGGCCGCCGCGACGACGCCGCACCGGACCCTGGCCGCGGCTTTCCCTTTGTTTTTCGGTTTGGCCGGTGCGGAAGAGGCCGCGCAGGTCGCCGCCGAACTGGCCGCAAAATTTCTGCAAACCGGCGGCCTGACGACCACGCTCTTCCGCACCGGCCAGCAGTGGGATGCCCCCAACGGTTGGGCACCGCTACAGTGGATGGCCTACGCCGGTCTTCGACGCTACGGGCTGGATGATCTGGCCGGCCAGGTACGCGATCGTTGGGTACACACCAACGAACGGGTGTACCGGGAAACCGGCAAAATGATGGAGAAATACAACGTCTTCGGCGAAGGCGGGTCCGCCGGGGGCGGCGAGTATCCGAACCAGGATGGCTTCGGCTGGACCAATGGAGTGCTGCTGGCGATGCTGGAGGATGAAGATTTGAGGATCTGAGGATTTGATTAGGCAATAGATGATCAAATACTCAAATACTCAAATACTCAAATACTCAAATACTCAAATACTCAACATTCCAACCCGCATCAATCACTCCCAGCCTTCCAACCCATACTGCCGCACCACATCGGCGGGCGGGCCGTCCCACTGATTGGGCACGTTGCCGACATAGCCGAGGTCATTGACGCCCATCTGACTCGACCAGAAGCCTGACGCGGTGAGGTTGCGCATCAGGCTGAAAAAAGCTACGCCCTGGCTCATGCCCGATTTCTTGCGGTCGGGGTAGGCAATATCCTCCACGATCTGCAGGCGTTGCGCGTCGCTGATATCGACAAAATTTTTTTCGAAACGCCGTTTGGACTGGGTATCGAGCCAAACCAGGCCGCCGCGCAGGGGTGTCTGTAGCTCCGGTTTGTCCTTGGCCATGAACTCAATAAAGGCCGGCACCCCCGCGTCGGTGGCACTGCCGGAGAGCAGATCACGGGGAATAATGATGTCGACCAGCACGGCGATGGTGGCCAGCTCCTGCTTGTTGAAGAACTGCTCGGCGAACAGTTTTTTGTCGCGCTCCTTCTCATATTCGGTGCGGCCGAATTGTTCGAATTTCGGGTCTTTCTTTTCGCCGGGCGGCGCGGCGGCCGGAGCAAGCGGGTCGAGTATTTCGGCGGCCCTGATTTGCGGGCTCAGGCCGACCAGGCCGAGCGAGCTCAGGCCAATGCCTCTGAGTAGATCGCGACGTTTCATGTAAAAAGGTGGATGCGGGTTGATAAAGGTTTATAAAAGTTGATAATTAGACGTTGATCAAACTTTTGGACAGTGTATTTCCTGGCCGCCTATGCGGCGCTAAAGATATTGCAGGAAGATCCAATAACAAAGGATAATCCACCTAGTTGCCCGGGTGGATTATCCAAATTAAAGCTGTCGCAGTGGCTTCGGAAATAAAATAAGGTAGTTCATTCTGGTTAAATGATTAACTATCAATTTTTTATAAACCTTTATAAACTCCTATCAACTCCCATCAACCGCTGCTGTCTTCAAGCCACCGCAATTTCCTGGGCCGCTGCGCCCGGCACTTTAGGCAGCATGACTTCCAGAACGCCATCGGTATAGCGGGCGGTAATGCCATCGGTGTCGACTTTGCTGTTCAGGTGGAACTGGCGCTCGAAGGCGCCGCGCTGGTATTCCTGATGCAGCCATTTGGCCCGATCGGTCGCTTCGTCATGGCCAGCCAGGCCGGCGATGGTCAGCACATCATTACTGACGCTGAGGGTGAAGGCTTCCTTGGTGAGGCCGGGTGCAAAAACGAAGAGTTCATAAAAGTCCGCCGTTTCGCGCACGTTGACCGCTACTTTGGAAGCGCCCCAGCGCCCGGCATGTTGGCCCTGGCCATAGTGTTGTGCTGCTTGCTTCCAGGCGCCGCAGCCGCGCCATTGACCGCGCTCTGCGCGGGATTGATGTCCGTGATACATGTACTTGAGAATGAGTGGTGAGTGAATGGTGTGGGTTTGGGTTTAGAGGGGTTTAGAGGGGTTTAGAATAAGGTTTAGAGGGGTTTAGATGATTTGGGTAGACGCTTGGCAATGAACTATCTATCAATCCATATTAACCTTTCGATCAACGCAAAGTCATCTTGAGCATGGGCGCAGGTGAATAGACGGAAGGCCAGACCTCTAAACCCGTCTAAACCTCCTAAACCCCTCTAAACCAAATTCTTAAAGCACCTCAATCCGGCGCCCCAGCGGCGTGGCGCGTTGGCGCGGTTGCCAGTTGGGGTCAAGGGGTTGGGCATAAGGGCTGCGCTCCTGCTCGAGGAAATGCGGCTGCCAACGGTCGCTGGCGTGGGGAAAGTAACCGGGCGGACCGTAGCCCCGGCCGCTGAAGCGGCGGAAAGTGCGGGCCACAAAGAAGATGCCGCCGAATACGGCTACGGCGATCAGGCCAAAGAAGAGTACCTTCAGCAAAGTGACAACAAACACGGCGGCGAAAAGCACACCGAAAAACAATTTTGCGGGACGCATGGGAAAGTTGTGAGTAGGTGAATGTGAAAAGAAAAGCGGCAAGTGGCTGTTCCAAAATGCCTTACAAACAGGAAGACGGAAAGGAGAAGAAATTACTTTAGGCCAAACTAAAAATTTATGAGGTATTTTGTAAATCCCTTATAATCATATACTTAGCAATAAAAAATCAGTAGGGGCACCTTCCGCTTTCGCGAAAAAAATGCCCCTACCGGTTGGCCATATTTTTAGGCTATTATTTTATTCTTACAGGCCACAATGCCGCTGGCAAAAGTTGGTTAAGACGTGCCTTCAAAAATTTGTTCGAGATCCAGGCTAAAGCCCTCCAGGACAATGGATGAAATGACACCGGTTTCTTCCTGGTAAAGGGCCAGTTGATAGCGTTGCTGAAGCAAGGTATAGACTTCAATAGACTTATTTCTGGGATCAACCAGCCAGTATTCGCGTACGCCGTTTCGCTCGTAATTCTCTTTTTTTGCTCCTTTATCATAGACCGCGGTGGATTTCGATAAGATTTCCACCACCAGATCGGGCGCGCCGATCACGACTTGCTCTTTGGCATCCAAAATAAAGGAGCGTTCGGTTTTGATAAAAAAAATGTCGGGATGATAGGCATTGTTGTCGTCAAGCACTACATCCAGCGGAGCATGAAACATTTCGCCCGATTGTGATTGTTTGGCATAAAGAGCCAGCTCGAATTCAATTTTTCCTGAAATACGCTGATGGTGGATAGAGGGGGATTGTTTTCTCACAGGTTGACCATTGATGAGTTCGTACCAGGAGTGATCGTTGTCGTCAAATTCCAGTTCGCGAAACTCCTTATAAGTCAAATTCTTGAATAGGACTTCCATATTTCGGCCAATTTTGAAGCAAGTTAAGGGTTTACCGGCAATGGAGGGTGTTCGCTACTTTCACCCCGCTCATTTTTCATCGCGCCCGCGCGGCCGGCAGCGCTGCTTCCACTCCTCCCGAAAGCGGACGCGTTCCTCCTCGCTCATTTGCATCCAGCGTTCTCGCAGCCGGGCGGGTGGTCCGCCGCGCTGGTGGCCGCCCCATCCGCCGCCACGACCCCCGAATCCGCCGAATAACAACCGGCACAACACCAGCAGGCCCACGGCATGCCAGAACGTGAGCGTGCCGACACCGATAGCAGCGGGCAGGATGGCATTCCAGAGGTACTGCACGGCCGTGCCCAGCAGCAGCACAACACCGGCGGCAATGAGCGGGAAGAACAGGAATTTCCAGGGGCGGCGGCGCAGTTGGGAGCCATTGGGCTGACTATTGAACATGGTATGGGCCTTTAGATATTGACAACTTCCTGATACAGGGTGTTTAACCGCACGCGCAGGTGCTGCACAGCATAGCGCTTGCGGGAAATGAGGGTCTTGATGTTTTCGCCGGTCCGGTCGGCTATTTCCTGGAAAGTCTGGTCTTCCAGTTCATTCCAGACGAACACTTCACGTTGGGCAGCGGGCAATTCATCGAGCGCCGCGAAAAGCTCATCCCAGAAAAGTTGACGAAAATACTCGGTCTCCGGGGTATCGAGCACCGCGAGCAGCATGTCCTTGAAATGCAGGTCTCCCTCTTCGTCGGCGTAAGCATAGTCTTCCAGGGCATCCGGCGTCTTTTTGCGGCGCAGGTCGGTCACCCGGTTGCGGGCCACCTGGAAGAGCCAGCCGCTAATCTGCTCGATGGGCTCGGCGTCGGCTACCCGGCTGAATTGGTACCAGACGTCCTGCAGCACATCCTCGGCGTCAGCGTCGGTCGGTACGCGCTGCCGGATGAAGCCGAACAAACGCTTTCCATATTCCCGGACGATCCCGACGATATTTTGCTGTGGTGCTGCTGCCATTGCGCGTTGCATGGATGGTTGCTTTGGGCAGGAAGACGGATAAGCCGGGCATTTTACTTTAACGAAGGAAATTAATTACATTAATTTTTTGTAAAACACTGATTTGCAATTATTTAAAAAGAAAAGGTACGTACGCCTAGAGGTTACCCGCTTTCTTCTGCTCGGCCAGGTAGCGCGAGGCGCGCATGGAAAGGGCCAATATGGTCCAGGTGCAGTTTTTGTCGCCCTGCGAAGGGAAGGGCGCCGCATCCATGACGAACAGGTTTTTTACGTCGTGGGCCTGTTGCCATTTATTCAGCGCCGAGGTCTTCGGATCGTTGCCCATCCGGATAGTGCCCACTTCGTGGATGATCTCGCCGGGCGCGTTCAGGCCGTAGTCCTGTGCCGCGGTGGGTTTTTTGCCCAGCGGGATGCCGCCCATTTCCTGGATGACCTGTTCGAAGGTTTCGTGCATGTGCTTGGCCTGCAGACGCTCGTAGTCCGACCAGCGGTAATGAAAGCGGAGCACCGGAATGCCGAATTTATCCACCGTGACCGGGTCTATTTCGCAGTAGTTGTCTTCGCGGGGTACGGCTTCGCCCCGCCCGGCCATGCCGATGTAGGCCCCGTAGAAGCGCCGGTAATCGTTCTTCAACGACGCGCCGTAGCCCCCGGCTTCCCGGGATTGACCATTGCGGTCAGGAAACATACCATTGACATTTTCAATGCCCCAGCCGAAGCCATAGGCGGGCATGCCCATACCACCCCAGTACTCGATGTGGTAACCGCGCGGAAAATCGAGGGTCTTATTGTCCAGCCACCAGGGGCTGTACACGTGCAGTCCGCCGACCCCGTCCTCGTTGTAGCGCTTGCGGTCGAACAGCATCGGCACGATGGCGCCCCTGGAAGCGCCGGTTGAGTCGTGCAGGTATTTGCCCACCACGCCCGATGAGTTGGCCAGGCCTTCCGGGAATCGCGCCGATTTGGAATTGAGCAGCAGGCGTGCCGATTCGCAGGCACTGGCGGCCAGCACCACGACGCTGCCGCGCACGGTCTTTTCTTCCAGCGTCGTCGTGTCGATATACGATACGCCGGTGGCCAGCCCGGTCCGGGCATCGGTGAGTACTTCGCGGGCCATGGCGAAGTAAATGGTGTCCAGGTTGTTCGTTTTATCGGCCGGCTTGCAAAGGCAGGACGAGGCGGAAAAGTCGGCGTAGGCCAGGCAGCCCCGGTTGCACTGACTACAGTAGAAACAGCTGCCTCGCTCGTCATTGATGGGTTTGGTGAGGATGCTGAGCCGCGACGCAACGGTGGTAATGCCCAGGCGCTTATTGCCCTTTTTGATCATCATCTCGTGAAGACGCGGCTTGGGCGCGGGCAGAAAAATGGAATCCGGGTCATTGGGCAGGTTCTCTTTGGAACCAAAAACGCCGATCAGGCGGTCCACGTCATCGTAGAACGGGGCCACGTCCTCGTAGCCGATGGGCCAATCGACGCCGAGTCCGTCGATGCTGTGGCGTTTGAAGTCGTTCGGACCAAAGCGGAGCGAAATGCGGCCCCAATGGTTGGTGCGTCCGCCGAGCATCCGGGAGCGGAACCAGCGCCATTTGGTATCGTCCTTGGTGGTGTACGGCTCGCCCTCAATATCCCAGCCGCCGTAAGCAGCGTCGAAGTCACCGAAAGGGCGGTAGCGGGTGCCGGCGCCCCGGCGAGGCGATTGCCAGGGCCATTTCATTTGCGTGATGTACTTGGGATCGGCGGGGTCGTAGTGCTGGCCGGCTTCGAGCAGACAGACTTTAGCGCCCGCTTTGGTGAGTTCGTAAGCGGCCATACCGCCGCCCGCTCCGGATCCAATGATAATGACGTCGTAGGTTTTGGGGGCGACTTTGAGTTGAAAATGCGACATGGGTGCGGTAGTGGTAAGGCGTTGAGGATGACGGTCAAAAAGGCCGGTCAAAGTACCACGTTTGTGGAAATATAAAAACTTTCATAAACCCACCTGTTGCAACCAACCCATAGCCGCCTTACGCGCGTCTTTACCGCGACACCCGTCTTTGTAGTGTTTGCGGGGACGCAACATA
Organism: Saprospiraceae bacterium; assembly: GCA_046597295.1. Classification (GTDB taxonomy): domain Bacteria; phylum Bacteroidota; class Bacteroidia; order Chitinophagales; family Saprospiraceae; genus M3007. Next base: position 1,073 of record JBKJKS010000425.1, on the reverse strand, counting down.
ACTGCCGGAATTTTTTTTCGACTTTCCCTGTTCACAATGCGGCACTAATTCCCCATAAACCGTCAATTCGTGTATTTCTCTCTTTTTTTGCTGTCCATGCCAATTTTGGCACGAAATTTTAACATATGTCACAAAAGAAAGCACTGCACAACACGGTTAGAAAAGGAGGATGCGGGAAGAAGGCTTTTTTCTGAAAACCAAGCTTGTTTGCTGCATCGTATAGTTAACAAGTTCACCAATCCAGATTTTGTTATGAAACTAATCCTTGCAGTACCTGCTGTCGGCCTGCTTTTTACCGGAGCATTCAGCCTGACCCGATCCTTCCCAAACGATTTAACGACCTTTTCAACGCCGGTGCCGGAAGCATCTGCCGAGATCACCACGACCAAAATGTGGGCGCAGACAGCGCCCGTGCACAAAGGAGAGAAATTTGATCTTTCTTTTGAAACACCCCATGCGGCATATCTTGGCGTCATTGACCCCACCGGAAATTTTTTCTACATTATTTTTCCGGCGGAACCGGGTCAGGGCAAGTTGAAGCCTCTGGTGGATGGCAGTCAGTTCACCACCCAGAGCTCGATTACGATCAACACCCTGACGCTGAAAGCCGACCCTTATACCTACGGCGTGATCGAGAACCAACCGGTGTTTACCAAGTCGGGCACCTACCGGTTTATTTTAGGGGAAACGCTGCATACCGACGATGAGTCGAGTGTTTCCGTGGTGCGGGTGGTATACAACGACTGGAAGCGCCCCTCGGCCCCTGCCGCTGCCGCCATTGCCGCTAATTAGTTTATAATGCGAATAACGGGTTAAAAATGACCTCGGAGAGGTCACATATTGGTAGAAATGATATTTTTGTACGTTTTTGACGACCTCGGAGAGGTCGAACGTGTATGATACGAGGGGCCATCCAAGCGCGTTCGACCTCTCCGAGGTCGGTTGAAGGGGTTTGGTCCGGGTTTCTACCAACTTTTGACCTCTCCGAGGTCGAAAACCTTGATTTTAACCCATTATTCGCATGAATTATGAATTATAGGGTATGGCCGGCTCACAGCGGTTTCACTTTTGGC
>JBKJKS010000345.1:0-5360 GCA_046597295.1 Saprospiraceae bacterium | reverse complement strand
TTGCCGGTAAAGGTAAGCGGGAAGCATTATTTCGCCATCTTTTTCGCCGGTTGCGTCCCGTTAGCGCACCGGAAATTAAAGTATAAAAGGCGTATTGTTTTCAAAAAAAGGCAACATAAAGCATTGATGATCAGTATTTAAGAAGTATAATAAGTGAAGAAGATAGTCCGACAAATCACCAAAAATGTCCTTTTATCGACCTGCCGCAGCCCCTACGTTTGTATCATTCAAATGAGGTCATCCCACCGATAGTACGATTATCTGTTGCGAATTCGCGTTCAAAGGTTGCCGGAGAGGGAAAAGTAAGAAAAATTCCCCCTTCTTTCCCAAGGCAGTTTATGAACGCGGCCTTTTCTTTTAACCAACAAAAACTGCACCGCCATGGATATGCTCAACAAAATGGAAGTTTTCCGCAAACTGCCCTTGCTGGCTTCGCTGAACAGTGCCGAACTGGAGCAGCTGGCGAGTATTGCCAGCCTGCGGCAAACGCCCAAGTACTCGTTCGTATTCATGCCGGATGAACCCGCCGATCATCTTTTCCTCTTGCTGACCGGGCGGGTCAAGCTGGGTACCTTCGCCGAAGACGGTCGCGAGGTCATCAAAGAAATACTGCAACCGCAGACACTGTTCGGCGATCTGGCCCTGGCCGGGGAAACCCTGCGCAGCGAATTCGCCCAGGCCCTGCACGACGGGGCCAGCTGTCTCTCCATCCGGCTAACGGACTTCCATGCCTTGATGCAACAGAATCAGCGCCTGGTGTTTGCCTGCCTGCAACACCTGACGAACCGCCTGCAACGGGTCGAAGACCGGTTGGCTAAGCTGGTGCTGAAAGATGCCCGCGAACGGATCATCGAGTTCCTGGTGGATACGGCAGGTAAAGAAGGCCGTCGGGTCGGCTACGAGACCCTCGTGCAGCACCACCTCACGCAGCAGGACATCGCCAACCTGACCGGTACCAGTCGCCAGACGGTGACCTCCGTCATGAATGACCTGCGCAAATCCAACCTCATTTATTTTAATCGAAAAAGTATACTGATCCGCGATCTGGAAAGATTGGCCTGAGTCGTACAGCTTCGCTTTAGGCGCCGTCCAGGTACCGCTGGGTCAAACCGCCGTAGTAGTCGATCCGGCGGTCGCGAAAGAATGGCCAGATCCGGCGCACGTCCTCAGTGCGCTGTTTGTCGATCTGCACGACGACGTTTTCTTCCCGGTCGGCGGGCGCCAGGTACAACACTTCGCCCTGTGGCCCGGCGACAAAACTTTGTCCCCAAAACTCGATTCCGCCCGTGACCCCCGTCCAGTCCGGCTCGTGGCCGGTACGATTCACCGTGATCACCGGTAAGCCGTTGGCAACCGCATGGCCGCGCTGTATCGTAAACCAGGCGTCCTGCTGGCGGTCCTTCTCCGCTGACGGATCGCTGCTTTCCCAGCCGATGGCGGTGGGATAGATCAGCATTTCCGCCCCCGCCAAAGCCATCAGTCGAGCAGCTTCGGGATACCATTGGTCCCAGCAGACCAAGACCCCCAGCTTACCTACCGAGGTTTGAATGGGCTGAAAGCCCAGGTCACCAGGCGTAAAGTAAAACTTCTCATAGTAGGCCGGGTCATCGGGAATGTGCATTTTGCGGTATTTGCCGGCGATGGAGCCATCTTTTTCAAATACAACGGCCGTATTGTGATACAGGCCGGGCGCGCGTTTTTCGAACAGCGATGTCACCAGCACGATGCCGTGTTGGCGCGCGGCTGCTCCAAATACTGCCGTGTCGGTACCTGGTATCGGCTCCGCCAGATCGAACATCGCCGTATCCTCCGCCTGGCAAAAATATTTTCCGCAGTGTAACTCTTGCAACACGACCAGCTGCGCACCCTGCGCGACGCACTCGGCAATGCCGCGCAGGGATTTTTCCACGTTGGCCTGCTTGTCATCGGAATTGGCCTGTTGTACCAGGCCGACGGACAATGTTGAGGGGGACATAGGGTAGAATGTGGTCAATGTGATGAATATGGCCGATGCGTAAAATTATTGCGCCATCGACCCAACCTTTTGTCCTCCCGTTACGTGAGGGATATAAACCAGCTGCGCAGCGCCCCGCTAATTTTTTCTAAACCCTTCTAAACCTTTTTCTAAACCCCTCTAAACCACTTTTCTAAACCCCTCTAAACCACTTTTCTAAACCACTCCCGCCGGATACTGCATCGTCACACAGTGCAGCGAACCATGTTGGAGAATGAGCGGACGGCAGTCTATACCCACAACGGTGCGGTCAGGGAATAAGTTCTGGAAAATTTCCAGGGCTGCTGCATCCTGCCGGACGCCGTAAGTGGGTACCAGCACCGCCCCGTTAATGATTAAAAAGTTGGCGTAGGTGGCGGGCAGGCGATTGCCGGCGGAATCGTAGCAGGCGTCGGGCCAGGGCAGTGGCACCAGCTGGTAAGGCGCTCCGGTCAGGGTGCGGAAGGTGTACAATTCCGCTTCCATGCGTTGGAGGGCCTCAAAATGTTCATCGCCGGGGTCGGGGCAACGAACGTAGGCAATGGTGGTCGGGTTGCAAAATCGCGCCAAGGTATCAATGTGCGAATCGGTATCGTCTCCGGCCAGGTAGCCGTGTTGTAGCCACAGCACCCGGTCGACGCCGAAGAGGGATTGCAGTTCTTTCTCAAGTTGGGCTTTATTCAAATGGGGATTGCGGTTGGGCGACAACATGCATTCGGTCGTGGTGAGCAGCGTGCCCTGCCCATCGCTCTCGATGCCGCCGCCCTCCAGCGCCAGGCCGCCGGGCAGCAGCGGCGCCTGGAACACACCTATATTATGCAGGGTCCGGGTGATCAGGTTGTCTTTGTCGGCCGGGAACTTGAGGCCCCAGCCGTTGAACATGAAATCAAGCACGAGGGCTTGGTCCCCCTGTTCGACGGTGATGCCGCCATGATCGCGCGCCCAGGTGTCGTTGGAGTCGGCCATCACCAGGCGGAGGTGCTCCGGCCGGGCGTTCGGGAACCGGGGCCGCAGGGTTTCGGGTTCGCGGCACACGATCAGCACCGGCTGAAAGCGGCTGATGGTTTCGGCAATTTCCACGAAACAGGGCAGCACGGTCTCGAGCATGGCTGCCCAGTCGGTATCGGCATGCGGAAAGGTCAGCTGGACGGCACTCTGTGGTTCCCATTCAGCGGGAAGTCGGCGGCGGGCCGGATGGTGGGTAGGCATGTCGGGCAGGATTGAGGTGCGAAAGTAGGCGTTGCGGAAAAAAAATTTTATTCGGAAATCGCAAATGGAGCTAATCCAGTGAGAATGAGTGTTTTATTTGCCTTCCGTTATAAAATTTTGTAAGTTGCCACCTGTAAAAAATTACAAAAAAGGCTTTGTGCGTATCACGGATGAATTACTACCTTAGCCCCGCCTTAGTGTACTGACCACACAGATTCTAGCTAAGTGCCGCCCGCCTTCCTGCCAAATTAAATCCTGCCTACTGCTTTCGTTCTGAGAGAGTTGCAGTGACTAATCCATCGTTTCTAGCAAACCCTGTTGTTGACTTTCACCTCCGTGAAATAGATTTTTTTCACTAAACTAAACTCATTCTCGTATGAAGTTTTTGCACACATTTACCAAGTGTGGCTTCCTGATGGTAGTTCTACTGCTCCTCAGCAATGCTGCATTTGCCCAACGCACCGTGAAAGGTAAGGTGACCGACGCTGAAAGCAGCGAAGGCCTTATTGGTGCAACCGTAACGGTCGTCGGCACTACGCGCGGTGCCTCTACGGACATTGACGGCAACTACTCGGTAGAAGTTCCGGAAGGCAGCACGCAGTTGCGGATTGCTTACACGGGCTACGCCGAGCAGGTCATCGATCTCGGCGCTTCCAATGTAGTGGAAGTGGCGATGAAGCCCGGCACGGTGCTGGACGAAGTGATCGTGGTCGGTTATGGTACCATCAAGTCGAAGGAAGTGACCAGCGCCATTACGTCGCTGAAAACGGAAGACTTCAACAAGGGGAACATCACCAGCGCCGCGCAGCTCATTCAGGGCAAAGTGGCCGGGGTGAGCGTTTCCCGTCCGGGATCTGATCCGAACGGCGATTTCTCCATCCGCCTGCGCGGCCTGTCCTCGCTGTCGTCTGGCCAATCGCCCCTCGTGGTGCTGGACGGGGTGCCGGGCGTGAGCCTGAGCCTCGTGGATCCGAACGACATCGCCTCTATTGATGTGTTGAAGGACGGCTCGGCTGCCGCTATTTACGGTACCCGTGCTTCGGCCGGCGTCATCCTGGTGACCACCAAGAAAGGCGCGGCCGGTAGTACGACCGCCGACTACAACGGCTACGTCGCCCTGGACCAAGTGGCCAGGCGCTACAACACACTGGGTGCTGCACGCTTTGTGGAGCTGGGTGGTGAAGACCTTTCGCCAAACGATGCGCCCGGCGCTACGGATACCGACTGGTTCGACGAAATCACCCAGACCGGTGTTTCGCAGGTGCATAACCTGGGTCTCTCCGGCGGCATGGGCAACGGTTCCTACCGCGTGTCGTTCAACTTCCGCGACGTGGACGGTATTCTGCGCACCAGCGGATTCAAACAGTACAACGCCGGCCTGAACTTCAACCAGAAAATGTTGAACAACCGCCTGACCATCAACGGCAACCTGGCGTTGACCACCAAGGACGCCGATTACAGCTTCACAGAGGCTTTCCGCTACGCGGTGATCAACAACCCAACAGCTGGGGTTACCAGTTCGGATGCGGAATTCACCAGATTCGGTGGCTATGTGGAAAAAGACCTGTTCGACTATTTCAATCCGGTAGCGATTATCGAGCAGAACTTTAACCGCGGTAAAGTCAATCGCCTGTTGGGGAATGCGCATGCCGACCTGCAGATCTTCTCCGGTTTCAGCGTTGGACTGACGCTGGCCCAGGAGCGCAAAAACGAAACGTTCAGCGGGTTTAACAGCAAGCAGAGCAAGTTTGGGGGCCTTTCACGCAATGGCTTTGGTCGTCAAGGCACGGCTAATGACATCATTAACACGTTGGAACTGACTGGCAACTACACCCTCAAATTTGGTAATAACAGCGATTTTAAATTGTTGGGCGGCTATTCCTTCCAGCAGTTCAATTACGAAGGACTGGGTATCGAAGCGGGGAACATCATCTCTAATGAATTCGCCAACGCCAGCCTGGGTTCTTTCCTGGACATCAGCCGCGGTTTGGCGAATGTGTATGGCTATAAGAATGAAAGCCGCCTGATCGCTTTCTTCGGTCGTGCTTCGTTCAACTTTGATGACAAATTCTTCGCTTCCGCCGGTTTGCGTCGGGAAGGTTCGACCCGTTTCGGACCGAACAACAAGTGGGGTATATTTCCCTTCTTCAGCGCCGGT
>JBKJKS010000183.1:0-6477 GCA_046597295.1 Saprospiraceae bacterium | reverse complement strand
CTGCGTACTGCTCCAGGTATTTTTCCCTCAAAACAACACCCCCGCTCTTCGCGGTGCATACTCCAGCTCATGGCGTAGCAGCCAGCTCTTGCGCCACAGGTCCCCGCCGTAGCCTATAAGGTCGCCATTGCTGCCGATTACGCGGTGGCAGGGCACCAGGATGCTCAGGTTGTTGCGGCCATTGGCCATGCCGGCCGCGCGGATGCACTTTTCGTCGCCGAGGCGGCAGGCCAGTTCGAGGTAAGAGATCGTCTCGCCGTAAGGGATAAGCGCCAGCTCCGCCCAGACCTTTTCCTGAAATTCGGTGCCGCTCTGGGCGGTGGGCAGCTCGAAGTAGAGCCGGGTGCCGGCAAAGTATTCGCCCAGCTGCTGCATGGCCGCCAACAGCACATCGGGCTGCACGTCGGTGGGCGCACGGCCGGGCCCGGGTCGCCTTTCCGTATCGATAAACAGAATGGCCTGGAGCGCCGTGGCCGTGGCGCGCAGCTCCAGCGGACCGACGGGCGAAGCATAGTGCGCCGTGAATGTTTGCATAGGCTCAAATTTGCGGAGAAAGCATGATAATTTTGCGCCGACCATTCGCAACCGCCCGCCCGATGCAGAAAATAAAAGCCGTTTTTTTTGCTGAAATTCTCATCGAGGATTTCGACGGGGCGTCGCGGACCATGTTTCAGCTCCTGAAACGCATTCCACACGACCGCTTCGAGTTTCTGTTCATCTGCGGCGTCGGTCCCGCGGAGATTTTCGGTTTCGAATGCCTGCGTATTCCGGCCATGACCATACCGATGAACAGCAGCTACCGCATGGCCCTGCCGCAGCTGGCCCGCCGGCGGCTACGGAAAAAACTGGCCGCCTTCGCGCCCGAAGTCATCCACATTGCCACGCCTTCCCTGCTGGGGGAGTACGCGCTGCAGTATGCGGCACGGGAGCGGCTGCCGGTCATTTCCATTTACCACACCCATTTTATTTCCTATATCGACTACTACCTGCGGCGGCTGCCGGCGCTGATCCCCTTCGTCAAATCGAAGGTGGCGATCAGTCAAAGAAAATTTTACAACCGCTGCGACCTGATTTACGTGCCAGCGGAGGGCATTATCGCCGAACTGGTCACCATGGGCATCGAGGCTGCGCGGATCAAGCTTTGGAAAAGGGGCATGGATACCAGCCTGTTTTCCCCGCAGAGGCGCAACCCGGCCGCGCTGCGTCGCCTGACGGGTAACGAGCGGCCGACCATTCTGTTCGCCAGCCGGCTGGTCTGGGAAAAAAACCTGGAAACCCTCTTCCGCATTTACGACCGCTGCCGAAGCCGGAATTTGCCCTATAACTTTATGCTGGCCGGCGACGGGGTGGCCCGGCAGGCTTGCGAAAGCCGGATGCCAGAGGCCATTTTCGCCGGCAAGGTGGATCATGCGACGCTGGCCGAACTGTATGCCTCCGCCGATGTTTTCGTCTTTCCTTCCATTTCGGAAAGCTACGGCAACGTCGTGCTGGAGGCCATGGCTTCGGGCCTGCCCTGCGTCATTGCCGACGGCGGCGGATCGCGGGATTTCATCGAACAGGGCGTCAACGGCTTCAAGTGTGCCCCCAACGATGCCAGCGCGTATGTGGAGCAGATAGAAAGAATCCTGCAAGACGAAGCCCTGTGGCAGGCACTTTCTACCGCCGGACGCCGCTATAGCCAGACCTTCAACTGGTCGTCGCTGGCGGAAGTGTATTTTGAAGATTTGCAAATCCTGGCCCGCCCAGGCAAAACGGCGTACGCTCCGCTGTCCTGATCCGCCTGTTCAAATGAAAATATTTAAAATCCTGGTTGCGGTTGGTATTGTCGCTTCGCTGTTTCTCTTCATCCGGGCCACGGATATGCAGCAGGTCATGGCTTCCATGCAGCAGGTCGGTTACCGCTTCGTGGTGTTGATTCTGGTGACTTCACTGGCCGCCGTATTCGCGACCATCGGCTGGAAATACTGCATGGGCGCGCCGGGCAAACGATTGCACCTCGGGGACCTGTTTTTCGTCCGCGTCATCGGCGAGGCAGTCGGCCTGGTCAATCCCACCAGTGTCGTCGGTGGGGATGCCATGAAAGTCTTTTTACTGCGCAACAAGGACATCGAGCAAACGACTGTCGTCGCTTCCGTGCTCATATCGCGGGTCATCATGGTCACGACGCAATTGGTCCTCCTGTTGGCCGCCGCCGGCCTGCTGGTGTACCGGGGCGGCTTTTCCCTGCAATTTCCCCAGTTACCCCTTGGCTTTTATACGGTCCTGCTGGCGATCCTGCTGCTGCTCATTTTTCTGCTTCGCAACCGCTGGGTACGCCAAGTCGTTCGGCAGTCCGGCCCCGGCGCCGCACTGGCCCGGCGTACGGCGGCATTGCGCCAGCAGGTGCGGGACGTGCGGCTGGAGTTGCGGACTTTTTACAAAAACAACACAAGGGCCCTGGCGCTGGCTTCCCTGTTCTTTACCCTGCACTGGATACTGGGCGGGCTGGAATTCTACTTCATCCTACTGTTTCTGGGGGTCAAAGCCACCGTCATCGAGGGTGTGCTGGTGGACATGGGCGTGGTTTTCTTCAAGGCGGCCGGCGCCTTTGTGCCCGCCCAGATCGGCGTGGAGGAGTATGGCAACAAGGTGATGCTGGCCACGATCGGCCTGCCGGGTACGGAAATCTGGGTGGCGGCCTCCATCCTGCGGCGGGCGCGCCAGCTGTTCTGGATCGCCTTCGGGCTGATCGCCTACTTCGGTATTTACAAAAAATGGGGCAGCCTGCTCCGCCCAAGCTGATGGAGATCCTGTTCGTGAGCCATAAATATCCACCATCGGTGGGGGGCATGGAAAAGCAGAGCTTCGAGCTCATCCGGGGTATGCAGCGGCATACCAGGGTCCACGCGATCGTGCACGATGGCCGGGAAAGCAAACTCCGTTTTTTTTGGACGCTGCAGCGCAAAATCGCTGCGGCTTGCCGCGCTCATCCCGGCATCACCGTGATCCACTTCAATGACGGCCTGCTCGCCGCCATTTGCCTGGGGCACACGGGCTATCGCCACCTGACCCGTACGGCGACCCTGCACGGGCTGGAAGTCGTCTTTCCCAATGGCCTCTACCAGCGCTACGTACTGCCCCGGTTCAACCGGCTCGACCTGATTTTTGCCGTCAGCCAGGCCACTGCGAAGGCCTGTACCGACCGCGGCCTGGCGCCGGAGAAAGTGGTGGTGGTGCCCAACGGCGTGGATGCCGACATTGCCGCCACCCGTTTGCGCCCGGATTTTTATCCGTTCTTCGCCGAACACTACGGCCTGGATCTGTCCGCCCGGCGCGTGCTGGTGGCCATGGGCCGGTCGGTCCGCCGGAAAGGCTATTCCTGGTTTGTGCGGGAGGTGCTGCCCCGCTTAGGAGGCGATTTCATTCTGCTGATCATCGGACCATTTCAACAAAAACCTGCCGGCGCCGCGCGGTGGCTGCCCTACGTACCAGGCTTCCTGCGGCGGCAGATCGAACTTTTTCTGGGCTTCCCGACCGATGAGGCGCTGCTGCGTCCGCTGCTGGCACAGCCCGCCCTGCAAAACAAAGTGCAGCACCTGGGCAAATTACCTTTTGCCGATATTACGCAGATCCTGACGGTGTCCGACGCTTTTATCATGCCCAACATCCCCATCGCCGGCGATATGGAGGGTTTCGGACTGGTCTGCCTGGAAGCCTGCCTCTGCGGCACGACGGTCTTTGCCGCCAACCTCGACGGCATACCCGACGCCATTCAGGATGGGAAAAACGGCCTCCTGCTACCGGCGCAGGATGCCGGGGCCTGGGCAACAGCGTTGAACGCCCTGCTCGAAAACCCCGCCCGCTACGCGCTGCAGGCGGAGGCCGCCCGGGCCTATACGCTCGACCACTTCAGCTGGCAGAAAATGGTGGACGGCTACCGGGCACATTTTCAGGCGCTGGCGGACCGGCGCGCTCAGGGGTAGAATTTCTCGTACACCGCTTTGCCCGTCCGGGGGTCGCTGCCGTAGAAGTCGACGTACTGGACCTTGGGCGCGAGGCTCCACAGCGAGCTGGACTCGATGGCCACGTAAATGCGGCGGAGCACCAGCTGGCGGCCATTGACCTCCAGGCGGGCCTGCGGTTTGCCATTGGGACCCAGTTCCAGGATGAATTTTTTCCGGGCGTAACTCACCAGGTTAAATTCGAAGGTATTGTCACCCAACCGCTGGACGGAAACGCCGTAGGCCAGGTTGCGCTGCAGAAAACTCAGTCCTTCGCGGGTACCGCCGTCCGTGTAGCGGATCCAGTAAATATTGATGGGTTTCTTTTCATCCAGTTGCTGCTCCGCTTTGAAGTTGGCGTCGTAGACAATGGTGTTGGTGTTGCCACTGCGCTGAATGTAAAACAGGGAGCCAAAACTTTCCGGCGGGCTGGGATAGCCATTCTGGGCAGACAGGCTGCTCATACCCAGAAAAAAGACGGGGAGCAGGCAGAGTAAACTTTTCATATTACTAGAGATTAAAGATGGTTTTTTGTTTAGAGGGGTTTAGAATGTTTAGAGGGGTTTAGAATGTTTAGAGGGGTTTAGTTTTTGATTGTGGATACTTTAAAACTGATTTGCGTTAAACACCACTTTTGTAGACTATACCGGCAACATTCCCTGTGATCAGCACTAGACGGTTGAAATAATTGAACAGTTGGGCCTTCTCTAAACCCTTCTAAACCCGCTAAACCCCTCTCAACCCCTTTATTAGAAATCAAACTTAAATCTGGCCCGAATGCCCCATTTGCTCACCCCTGGCAGGTCGGTGTAAGTCAGGCGGCGCACGTAATCGACCCGGAACAGCCGGAAAATATTGGCAATGCCGGCACTGGCTTCGATATAGGGTTCCTTTTCCAGGGTGTTGGTCACCGTGCGGCCCTGTGCATCCACCGGGAAACGCAGCAGGCCGTTGGTGTTGCTCGGCTGATTTTTCTGGTCCAGGCCACCGTACAAGCCTTTGAAACTGACCACTTCCCGCCATTTCAGACGGCGCAGGAGCGGTATTTTATTGAAGAAAAACCCGCCGAAATTGTGCTGGACATTCAGCGCGACAAACTTGTCGCTGGTAAATTCCAGGAAGTTCATCAGGTTATAGGCCTGCAACTGGTAGGAATAAGTCTGGTTGGCGCGGTGGGTGACCAGCAGTGGATAGGGCACCTGGCCAAATACGCGGCCGCCTTCGAGCGTCCAGTCCGAGAAGCCGAAGGGTGCGACGTAGAAAATTTTACTGACCTGAGCGGTCAGCATCTGGTAGTTGTATTCACCGCCGAGCACGTCTTTGACGCCGGCGCGGAGGTTGACCTGGAAGATCGGGTACTTGTTCAGGATGGGCACACGGTAGGTCTTGCCCTGGTAGAACTGCTCGTTGGGGGCGTAGCGGACGGAAAAACCAACCTCGCTGACGTTGATCTCCGGCTGGTAGTGCATGGCCTCGTCGCCGGCGCTCTTGTAGTCGAACAACAGTGTGCCGCCCGGTAATTTGCGCAGCCGCTGGACCGACACCGTATAGCTCAGGCCCCGGCGCATTTCCCGGGCGTACTGTAGCCGGAAGGAGCGGTTGTAAATCATTTTATCGTTGACCCCACGCTTGAAGGATAGCAAAAAGTTATCCTCCTGCACGTACTGCAGGTCCTCGCCCGGTATTTGTATTTCGTTCTGGTGGGAGACCGTCAATTGATTCAGCGGGTACAGCCCGACCGTTTTCTGGTTAAAAGCGTAGGTCAGCCCGGCGTAGTGCTTCCAGCGGTCGTCTTTGAAACCGTGCGCGACATAGCCTTCCACCAGCACACTTTTGCAGAATTTCACGTTGGTCCGTCCGCCCGCGCGCAGGCGCAATCCTTCCACCTGGTTGAAACTGTAGAACGTATTGACCGGCCCCAGGTCGAAACCACCGAAACTTTTGTACCCGGCGATCAGGAACACGGCGATGTCCATGCTGCGCCGAAAGGCCGGCACGTTCTGAATGCTGTCCACCATGCGGTAAATACCCTGCTCGCGTTTGGACAGCGCATTATGCCGGTGTTCGAGCCAGAATCCGGCGCCCCGTTGGGTAACCTTTTCGCTGGTAATCGTTTTGACGTTGGTGCGGAACAGGCTGTCGGGCAGCGTCTGGTCGAGGGCGTAGTTGCGGTAGGAAACCGATTTATGACCCAGTACGCTCTGCCGCTTATCGGATTGCACCAGTTGAAAATCCATGGTAATGTCGTCTTTGGTCAGCATCAGCCGGCGGCTGTCGCCCTGCCCGAAGAAGTCGAAATCCTGCTCGATGTGCAGGTCGGAGACCCAGTTCAGGTTGATGTCGTGGGAAATGCCCATTTGCACTTTGCGCACCGCGTAGGTGGAATCGAGCGCCACCAGCAGATTGCCGACAAAGGCCAGATCGCTTTTGTTGCGCGGGGCGAAAAACACGTCGGCGCAGCGGGTGCCCTGGTAATCCACCGTGTCCATGATGTAGA